>DASWMR010000467.1:0-8277 GCA_036399635.1 Actinoplanes sp.
TGCTCGCCGGGCAGAGCATCCGGTTCGGCTCGCCGGCGCGCGATCGTCGGCTCTCCGCCGTACGCCTGGCCGGCGCGACGCCGCGCGAGGCGGTCTCGATAGCGGTCGCCGAGACCGGGCTGTCCGCGCTGCTCGGCTCGCTGGCCGGGCTCGGCGTCTTCCTGATGCTGCGCTCGGCGCTCGACCGGCCCGGGCCCGATGGTCAGTTGCCGCTGCCCACCGACGTGCTGCCAGCGAGCTGGGTGATCGTGGTCATCCTGCTGACCGTGCCGGTGCTGGCCGCGCTGGCGGGTGCGCTGACCCTTCGCAAGATCATCATTACGCCGCTGGGAGTGGTCCGGCAGACCCGCGACCACAAGCCGTCGGTGGTGCCCGGTGTGCTGATCATCGCGGGGATCTTCGCTCCCTTCGTGATCAAGCCGCTCGGACTGTGGCTGGTGCGCAGCGCCGGCCTGAAGGACCTCGCACCCAACCTCGTCCTGGCCGGGATCGGCCTGATCATCCTGGCGGCGATCTTCGGCGTGGTGCTCGGCACCGGCTGGATCGCCTACACCGCCGGACGGCTGCTGCAGCGCTACGGCCGCCGGCCCGCGATGCTGCTCGCCGGACGGCAGCTGATGGCCGACCCGTGGAGCGGGAGCCGCACGTTTGCGGCCATGCTCGCCGCGCTCGTCGTCGGCGCCGGCGTGTACGGCTACCGCGCCACCCTGGCCACGCAGTTCCTAGCCGAGGGGCGCGCCGCCCGGCTGATGGGCGACACCCTTTCCGGCCGCGACGGCAGTTTCTACCTCGATACCGTCGCTCTGATCATCCTGGCCGTGGACCTCGCCCTGGTGGTGGCTGCCGGGGGCATCCTGATCGCGCTGGCGGAGGGCATCGTGACGCGGCGCCGCTCCTACGCCGCGCTGGTGGCCACCGGAGTTCCGCGACGGACGCTAGGGGAGGTGATCGCCTGGCAGACGCTCGCCCCGTTGATCCCCGCGACGCTGATCGCGCTGGTTGTCGGGATCGGACTGGCCCGCGCCCCGGGCAGCACGGCCACGTCGCAGAGCTCCTACTGCTCCAACTCGGGGTGCCGCGATGTCGAGGTCACCTTGGCGGTGCCGATCCCGTTCGCCCAGCTCGCCCTCCTCGGCGGTGTGGCGCTGGTGGTCATGCTGGTCGTGATGGGCGTGGGCCTGCTCTTCCTGCGGATGAGCACCGACCTGGACGAGCTGCGGGCGAGCTGACTGCCCACCCAGCGACCGGCAGGTCAGCGGGCGCCGGCCACGTCCAGGACCCAGGCCAGTACGAAGGCCTCTTCCTTCCAGGCGTCGTAGCGGCCGCTCGGCCCGCCGTGCCCGGCACCCATCTCGGTCTTGAGCAGGAACGTTCCGTCCGGGGCGGCATCGCGCAGCCGGGCGATCCATTTGGCCGGCTCGTGGTAGAGCACCCGGGTGTCGTTCAGCCCGGCCATCGCGAGGATCTTCGGGTAGTGCAGCTTGGCGACGTTCTCGTACGGGCTGTACGCCTTCATGTAGGCGTACACGTCCGCCGATTCGATCGGGTTGCCCCACTCCTCCCACTCGGTCACGGTCAGCGGCAGCGAGGGGTCCAGGATGGTGCTGAGCGGGTCGACGAACGGCACCTCGGCGACGATGCCGGCGAACTCCTCCGGTGCCAGGTTGGCGATCGCGCCCATCAGCAGGCCACCGGCCGAACCACCGCGGGCCACCAGCCGGGCCGACGACGTCCAGCCGTTGCGCACCAGCGTCCGGGCGGCGGCCACGAAGTCGGTGAAGGTGTTCTGCTTGGTCAGCATCTTGCCGTTCTCGTACCACCGGCGGCCCATCTCGCCGCCGCCGCGGACGTGCGCGATGGCGAAGACGACGCCGCGGTCGAGCAGCGACAGACGGGCGATCGAGAAGTACGGGTCGACGCTGATCTCGTACGACCCGTAGCCGTACAGCAGGGCAGGCGCCGAACCGTCCCGCGGGACGCCCTTGCGCGCGACGATCGAAATCGGCACCTCGGTGCCGTCCGGGGCAAGCGCCCACTCGCGGAACTGCTCGTAGTTGCCCGGGTCGTAGCCGCCCAGCACCGGCTTGCGCTTGCGCAGCGTCATCGACCGGGTCACCAGATCGACGTCGTAGACCGACTCCGGCGTGACCATCGAGGTGTACGAGATCCGGATCACGGCGGTGTCGTACTCCGGGTTGCCGGCCAACCCGACGCTGTAGATCGGCTCGGGGAACTCCACCTCGTACGAGTCGGTGCTGCCGTCGGTGATCACCCGAAGGCCGGTCAGCCCGTTGCGGCGCTGCGAGATCACCAGGTACCGGGCGAACGCGTCGACCGACTCCAGCCGGGTGCCGGGCTCGTGCGGGATCATCTCGATCCACTCGCCGGGCGCGTCGGCCGACGTCCAGGCGAGCGCGAAGTCCTCGGCGTCACGGTTGTGCAGGATCAGGAACCGGTGACCGTGGTGCTCGACGGAGTATTCGACGCCGTTGGCCCGCTCGGCGATCACCAGCGGCTCGGCCAGCGGAGTCTCGGCGGGGATCACCCGTACCTCGGAAGTGATCTTGCTTTGCGACTCGACAAGGATGAACTTCTCGCTGCGGGTGAGCTCGACGCCGACCCAGAAGCGTTCGTCGTGCTCCTCGAAGACCAGCGTGTCCTCGGCGTCCGCCTGGCCCACCACGTGCCGCCACACCTTGCTCGGACGCCACGCCTCATCGACGCTGAGGTAGAAGAGCGTGCTGGCGTCGGCCGACCAGGCGCTGCCGTAGAACGTGCCGTCGATCTGGTCGGCGAGCACCTCGCCGGTGCGCAGGTCCTTGACCTTCAGCGTGAAGCGCTCGTCGCCGGAGAAGTCGGTGGAGTAGGCCAACCAGTGCCCGTCCGGGCTCACGTCGAACGTCCCGAGCTGGAAGAACTCGTGGCCCTCGGCGAGCTCGTTGCCGTCGAGCAGCACCTCCTCGCCGGGCTGCGGCTGCTCCTCCGGCTTCGGCGGGTCGGTCTCGCCGGCGCGCACCGGGATCCGGCAGTGGATGCCGTACTGCTTGCCTTCGACCGTGCGGGTGTAGTACCAATAGCCGCTCTTGCGGCCAGGCACCGTCAGGTCGGTCTCCTGGGTGCGGCTCTTGATCTCCTGGAACAGGGTGTCGCGCAGACCGGCAAGGTGCTCGGTCGATCGCTCGGTCCAGGCGTTCTCCGCCTCCAGATAGGCGACTGTCTGTGGGTCCTCCCGATCAGCCAGCCAGGCGTACTCGTCGGTGACCGTGTCGCCGTGGAAGGAGCGCTCGTGCGGCACCTTACGGACGGTCGGGGGGCTGTCGGGCTTGTCGGTCGTCACCGGCCCTACGTTACCGGGCGACCCTGGGCCGGACAGATTCTTTACCCACGATGGACCGCACCCGTTAGAACATGTGTACGATATGCCAGAGTGGACGATCTTCGGATGGCTGGGTCGGATGGCTGGGTCGCAATGGCTGGAGCTGGGTTGAGCGGGGGCCGTGTTGAGCGAGGGCCGTGTTGAGCGAGGGCCGGGACGTGAGTGATCCACGCGGGGAGATACTCGATGCGCTTGTGGACATCTGCGGGCCCGACCATGCGCGCGTCGGCGGGGCGGGCGACGCGGCGGCCGGGCAGCGGGTGGGGTTCGTCGCGGCGCCCGCGACCACCCAGGCCGTCGCCGACGTGCTGCGACTGGCCGCCGACCAGGCCCTCACCGTCCGGCCGCGCGGCTCCGGCAGCAAGCTCGACTGGGGAGTGCCGCGGCCCGGCGTGCGCCTGCTGATCGACACCGGCCGCCTCGACGGCGTGTGGAACCACGACATCGCCGCCCGGACGGCCGAGGTCGGCACCGGCACCCCGGTCCGGGCCCTGCAGGCCGCTCTCGCCCTGCGCGGCCAGCGCCTGGCGGTCGATCCGCCGTCTGCCACCGCCACCGTCGGCGGCATGCTCGCGGTGAACGAGTCCGGCCCGCTGCGGCACCGCTTCGGCACCGCGGCCGAGCACGTCGACCGGGTCGCCTATGTCGACGTCACCGGGCAGCCGGCCGAGTCCGACGGCGAGGACGGCCGGCCCGGCATCGCCGACATCGCCGGCGTGCTCACCTCGGCCGTGGTGCGGCTCCAGCCGCTGCCGGCGGCTCGCCGGTGGGTCACCGTCGCGGTGCCGACGCCGCTGCAGATCCCGAAACTGATGACCGAGGTCGGTGCGGCCGAGCCGAGCGCGGTCGAGCTCGACATGCCGGCCGAGAGCCGGGCCGGCACGCTGGCCGCGCTCATCGAGGGCGACGAGGCCGGGGTGCGGGCCCGGGCTGACGGGCTCGCCGCGGCCTGGGGCTCCAGCGCGACCATCCAGCCGGAGGCGCCGCCCTGGTGGGGGCGCTATCCGTTCGGCCCGGCCGAGGTGGCCCTGCGGCTCTCGGTCTCCGCCGACCATCTGCCGGCGACGCTCTATGCGCTCGGCGACGCGACCGGCGGGGCGGTGCCCGCCCGTGGCTCGGCCGGGCTGGGCAGCATGTACGCAGTGTTGCCCGGCGGGCTGGACGCCGGCCGGGTGGAGCGGATCCTGGACAGCATGGGGCACGTGCTGATGGCCCGCGGCGGGCGGGTCGTGGTCGTCGCGGCCCCACCCGAGCTGGCCCGGCACCTCGAGATGGCCGGCCGGGGCGAACTCTTCTAATCGGCCCTAGCCGTAGACGGCTTCTCGCCCGGCCGTGGCGGGGTGTCGTCCCGGCACCGGCTCCGACCCGACCGCGTAGGTCAGATAGGCGAACCGGCCGATCTGGGCTACCCCGGTCAGGGCCAGCTGCTGCGCGCTCAGGTGCCGGGGGAGCAGCGGCGCGCCCCGGCCGAGCAGCACCGGCGCGATGCCCAGGATGATCTCGTCCAGCAGGCCCTGATCGGCGAACTGGCCGACGAAGTCGCCACCACCGACCAGCCAGACGTTATTGCCCTTCGCGGCCACCAGCATGGCCTCGTGCACGCGCTGCACGTCACCGCTGACCATGAAGATGTTGGCGTCCGGCACCAACGGGAGCTCGCGGTTGCCGAAGACCCAGCACGGTACGTCGCCGTACAGGTCGTGCCAGTTCTGCGGCCGGGCCAGCACGTCGTCGTTCGCCAGCACCCACTCGTAGGTGGTCGCACCCATGGCGAAGGCACCCACGCCGGCGAAGAACCCGCCGAACGGATTTTCGGTGCCGCCGTCGACGTCGAAGAGCCATTCGAGCGAATTGTTCTCGTCGGCGATGTATCCGTCGATGCTCGTCGCCGTGTAGTACTGAGTTTTCGCCATGCGATCCACCATGCCACGACCAAGAGGGCAAAAGGGGCGAATCGACGGAGCTCAGGCGTCGTTGCGGAGGACCAGGATCGCGATGTCGTCGCGCGGTTCCTCGACCGAGAAGTTGATCGTGGTGGAGCGCAGCCGGGCGGCCATCACGTCGGCCGGATAGCCGGCCAGCGGGGCGGCTGCGGCCCGCAGTCGAGCGGTGCCGAACAGCTCCCGCCCGCGCCGCCGCTCGGTCACGCCGTCGGTGTAGAAGATCAGCGAGTCGCCGGGCTGGAGCCGCACCTCGGCCTCCGGCGACGCGATCGTCTCCAGCAGGCCCAGCGCCGTGCCGCCGTCGCCGACGAACGACGTCTTGCCGTCGCCGCGTACCAGCACCGCCCGGTCGTGGCCGGCCAGATGCAGCCTGACCGCCAGCGTCCCGTCCGCCTCCCGGACCACCGAGGCCATCGCGAGCGTGCAGTACCGTCCGCCGCCGCGCTGCACCAGCGTGCGATTGACCCGGCTGAGGATCTCGGTCATCGGCTTGCCGTCGTCGACCAGGATCCGGATCACGTCGCGGACCAGCCCGGTGACCGTGGCCGCCTGGACGCCCTTACCGGAGACGTCGCCGACGACCACGATCCAGCGCTGCGGCCCGGCCGGCACCACGTCGTAGAAGTCGCCGCCCACCTCGGAGCCGGTCGGCACGTACTCGGCGGCGAACCCGACGCCGTCGACGTGCGGCAGGGCCGGCGGCAGCAGCGAGGCCTGCAGCGTGCGGGCGACCCGGTGCCGCTCGTCGTGGATCCGGGCGTTGTCGATCGCCAGCGCCGCCCGCCGGGCCACGTCCTCCAGCACGGCCACCTCGTCGGCGTCGTGCCGGTGCGTCTGGTGCCGGCCGACGGCCAGCGTGCCGAGCCGGGCGCCGCGGGCCACCAGCGGCACGGCGAAACCCTCCACCGTCGTTTTCTGGGGTTTTCCGCCGCGGGAAAGCTCAGCGGGGGCGCCGAACATGACCTGGGTGCCGAGCCGGGAGGCCTCCTCGAGCCGGGCCTGCACCGTGTCCGCTCCGGTCTCGGCGAGCGTGTCGTGCAGGTGGGCCAGCGCCGTCTCGTCGGCGTGCGTGGCCGCCGCGAGCTGGAGCCGGCCCCACGCGTCGGTGGTGTGCACCGCGCACCACTGGCCCAGCCGGGGCACCACCAGCTGCGGGATCAGCGCCATGGTCAGGTTGACGTCGAGCGACTGGGCGAGCAGCTCGCTCGCCTCAGCCAGGAACGTCAGCCAGGTCTGCCGGCGCAGGTCGGTGCGGCGCAGCCGGTCGTTCTCCAGATGCAGCGAGAACCGCTCGGCCACCAGCCGGGCCAGCGGCTGGGCATAGCCGATCGGCGAGGCATCCAGCTCGAGCTCGCCGGAGTACGGCCGGTGGACGCTCAGCGGCACCCGGATCGTCGCCGCGTCGTCGCGCGGTGCCCGGCCGAACCGGGCGAGCTGCTGCCGCCCGCCGCCGTCGCCGCGGTCGAGCCGCACCACGCCGCCGGCCGCGCCGGTCAGCCGGGCGAGCCGGGCGAGCAGGTCGGCCGCGAACTCGGCGATGCCCTCGTCGGACTGCCGCTCCGGGCTGCTCTCCAGCAGCATGGTGAGCGCGCCGACGCTGGGCGTGCCGGCGTCCGACACGTTCGTCGCCGGCAGTCCCCCGCTGCGCGACGTGCCGTGCGGCTCCAGCCGGAACCAGACGCCCTTGCCCGAGCCCTCGTGCACGGTTCCCCAGCGGCTGGCGAAGTGATCGACCAGGAGCAGCCCCCGGCCGCGTTCGGCCACCTCGCCGATGTCCACGGTCTCGTTACGCGGGCCGATCGCCAGCTGCTCGACCGGGCCGGGCGCGAAGTCGGTGACCGTCACGGTCAAGCCCTTGTCGTCCGCGCTGACCTCGATGTCCAGTTCGGTGTTCGCGTGCACCACCGCGTTGGTGGACAGCTCGGTGGTCAGCAGCAGCGCCTCGTTGAGCAGAGTGTCCAGTCCGGCCTCCTCGACCACCGAGCGGACGAGGGCACGGGCCGCGGCCGGCGTGCGACGATCATTCGGTAGGCGGACGCGGCGGACCGGACCACCCGCCGGGGTGTTCGCGATCGCTCCGGCCTCCACAGACACGCCTGCATCCTCTCTTGTCGGTGGTGTATGCACAAAGTCGTCCCTCGCTTTGACCCGGTCGAGCGAGGGAGGATGAAGAGCCCACGGCAGTTGGACAGCGATTGAGGGACACATGACTGCGGCCAAGCAAGCCAGCGTCGGCGTGCCGGACGAGACCGCCCTGCTCGGTGAACTCGCCGAAGCGCTCAGGCGGGTGCGTCGCGGCGATCTCAAAGTCCGGCTGCCTCGGCGCAGCGGTGTCGCCGGCGAGGTTGCCGACGTGTTCAACGAGGTGGTGTCGCTGCAGGAGCGGCAGAACCTCGACGTGCGGCGGATCAGCCGGATCGTCGGCCGAGACGGTCGGCTCACCGAGCGGCTCGACGACGAGGGCCTCGACGGCGCCTGGGCGGACAGCGTCCGGTCGGTCAACTCACTGATCGAGGATCTTGGTCGCCCGACCACCGAGATCTCCCGGGTCATCGTGGCGGTGGCCGAGGGCGACCTGTCCCAGCACATGGCCCTGGAGATGGACGGGCGACCCCTGCGGGGTGAATTCCTGCGAATCGGCCGGACCGTGAACACGATGGTCGACCAGTTGTCGTCGTTCGGCGACGAGGTGACCCGAGTGGCGCGCGAGGTGGGCACCGAGGGTGAGCTGGGCGGCCAGGCGGACGTCCGCGGGGTGGCCGGCACCTGGAAGGACCTGACCGACTCGGTCAACCTGATGGCCTCCAACCTGACCCACCAGGTCCGCTCGATCTCGCAGGTGGCAACCGCGATGGCCCGCGGCGACCTGTCCCAGAAGATCACCGTGTCGGCGCGCGGCGAGGTGGCCGAGCTGGCCGACACGATGAACGGCCTCACCGACACGCTCCGGCTCTTTGC
>DASWMR010000468.1:0-4143 GCA_036399635.1 Actinoplanes sp.
ACCGCGGCGACAAAGTCGGTGATGACCGGTAGAACCTGCCCGTTCGCCGTCTTGACGTTGATGACGATGCTCAGGGACGCCGAGCCGGGTACGGGCGGAGGAAGCCGCTTGACCTGAACCGCGGCTTCGGTGCCCTGCCGCTCAAGGTCAGCGCGCATGAGATCTTCGAGGCACTTCGGCGCTTTGTCGCTCAGCAGTGCCTGCAGGTCGGCTGCTGCCTCCGCTTCCGTGGTAACGAATGAGGCGCCCGCGCGTACGCGGCGCGCGTCATCGTTGGTGAACGCTTGGGACAGCGCCTTGGCCGTCTCGCGCGTCCGGGTGGGCGGGCGCCTGAGGCACGCAGAGAGGACGGCGTCGTCCTCGTCGGCCCGCGGATCGGGTGGCTGCGGCGCGCCGCGGAATCCTTGGCCGAGATCCTTCAGCTTGAGCACGGCGGCCTCAGCCCGGCGTTGATCTGCCGGGCTGCGGACGGCGTCGGGCGCAGGCGCGGCGCTCGACGACGGTATGCCGGGGGTGTCATTGTCATCCGGATCCGTGCCGCAGGCGCAGAGTACGACGAGGGACAGCGTCGCCAGCGCAACTCTTCCGACTCTCAAGTTCGCTTCTCCAAGTCGCGCGGATCGTTGACGGGCGCAGCTCATCTTGGAGCAGGCAATCCATGACCACCATCGCCATGCGGAGAGTGTCGGCCACCCGACTCACGCTCGGGGGATGACGACGCTGAACGGACAACGCCGGGTAGGGGTTCGCGGCGTCGGAGGAGATCAGGACTCCGTTAGGGTCCCTGTCATGGTGGATGCGGCCGGCTCGCGGGTGACGCGTGGGCCGTTGCTCGTCGTCATGCTGGGCCTGGCCACCGCGATCGGTCCGCTGTCCACAGACATGTACCTGCCGGCGCTCCCGGCGATGGCCGACGACCTGGGTGTGGGTCCCGGCGCGATGCAGCAGTCGATCACGTGGTGCCTCCTGGGGCTGGCCGTTGGTCAGCTCATCGGGGGCACACTCAGCGACCGGTGGGGGCGGCGGCGGCCCGCGGTGATCGGCCTCGCCGCGTACGCGGTCTTGACGGTTCTCATCACGCCGGTGTCGTCCGTGCCGTTGTTGATCGCTCTCCGTTTCCTGGAGGGCGTCGCCGGAGGCGCCGGCGTGGCGATTGCCCGGGCCGTGGTCCGCGACCTCTACTCGGGGACCGACGCCGCGCGGGTCTTTTCCCGGCTCGGGTTGATTTTCGGGCTGGCGCCGATCCTGGCGCCGATCCTGGGCAGCCTGGTGCTGCGGGTCACCTCCTGGCGCGGCATCTTCGTCGTGCTCGGCGGGCTTGCGGTGCTGGTCGCCGCCCTGCTGGCGGCGAAGCTACCGGAAACCCTGCCGCCCTCGCGCCGGGTGGGAGGCGGCCTCGCTGCCACCATCCGGTCAGCCGGGCCGATCGTGCGCGACCCGGTCTTCATGGGGTACGCGGTGGCTCAGGCATTCGCCTTCTCGGCGCTGTTCGGCTACCTCGCGAACGGCACGTTCGTGCTGCAGGACGGGTACGGGCTCGCACCCACCGCGTTCGGCCTGCTCTTCGGGTTGAACGCGGTGGGGATCACGGCGTTCAGCCAGGCCAACGCGCGGCTGCTCGGGCTGGCCACGCCACGCCGCCTGCTACTGGTCGCGCTGACTGGGCTCGGTGTGGCCGGCCTGGTCGCCCTGGTGTCCGCGCTGCTTGGCAACCTTCCCGGACTCTGCGCCGGGCTGTTGCTGCTTACCTGCTCGTTCGGGATGACCCAGCCGAACTCGTTCGCCTTGGCCCTGGACCGGCACCCGGACCGGGCCGGTACGGCGTCGTCGGTGCTGGGGCCGCTTGCCCCGTTGTTGGCCGCTCTGCTGGCGCCGCTGGCGACGCTGGGACCGCCGGGCACCGGCGTACCGATGGCCCTGCTGATCCTGGGGTGCGCGGTGGGATCGCTGCTCTTCGTGGTCGCGCTGACCGGCGCCCGCTGAGGCTGTCTGGCTCGCCGGTCGTTCATCCGGGCGGTTCGGCGGTAGCGGTGGGGGTGGGGGTGCGGTGATAGCCGGCTGATTGCAGGGCGAACAGGGTGGCGTACCGGCCGCCGGAAGTGATCAGGTCGGCGTGCGTGCCCTGTTCCTCCAAGGCGCCCTCGTGCAGGACGTAGATGCGGTCGGCGGTGATGACGTTGGCCAGGCGGTGGGTGATGAGGATTGTCGTCTGGGCGCCCTGGCGGGAGCGGATCGACTGGAAGAGGGCGTGCTCGGCGCGCGGGTCCAATGCCGAGGAAGGCTCGTCCATGATGAGCAACTCGGCGTTGCGGTAGAAGCCGCGGCCCGCGGTGATCCGCTGCCACTGACCGCCGGAGAGCTCCTGACCGTCCTTGAACGTGCGGTCCAGCAGCGTTTCGTAGCCGCGCGGTAAGGCGGCGATGGTCTCGTGGGCGGCGGCCTGGCCGGCTGCGGCCTCGATCCGGTCCTGCTCGGGGGTGGCGGTCAGGTCGCCCATGGCGATGTTCGTCGCCGCCGTGTACGGCCAGTGGTGGTGTTCCTGCATCACCACCGCCAATCGGGACCGCAACGCCTCGGGTTCCCAGTGGGCGTACGGCTCACCGTTCCACTCGATCGTGCCGGCGGTCGGGGTGCGCAAGGCGGCGATCATTGCCGCCAGGCTGGACTTGCCGGAACCGTTCTCCCCGACGAACGCCACTGTCTGTCCGGCCTGGATCGTCAGGGTGACGTCGTCGACGGCACGGTCGTCGCGGTCCGGATACTGCAGGCTCACCCCACGCACCGCAAGTGTTTGTAGCGCGCCTGGTGGCGTACGGATGCCTGGTTTTCGGTCTGGTAGGTAGTCGGCGGTTCGCCGGAGGAACTCCACATACTGCTTCATGAACTGGCCGTCGCTGTACACCTGGTCGAGCTGGAAGGTCACCGTGGCCAGGGCGCGCTGGGCGGCCTGCACGGCGACCACGCAGGTCACCGACGCGGCCAGCGGGATCCGGCCGCCGGCCAGCAGGAACCCCAGCAACACCCACACCCCGCCCAGGCCGAGCCCGCCGATCGTCGCGCCGACGCTGGTCATCGTGGTCACCCGCCGGGCCAGATCCAGATCCACCGCGGTCTGCGCCCCCATCACCCGGTCGAACTGGCCGAGCAGGAAGTTCCGCAGCGCGTACACCCGCAGCTCCGGCGCCGAGTTCCGCTCGGCCATCTGCCGCTCCAAGACCCACAACCGACGGCGGCGTACGGAGCCGGCCACGTACGTCGCATACCGCAGGTGCCCGGCACGCAGGGCCGCGTACGCGTTGGGCACCGTCGCCACCAGCAACGCGGCCAGCAGCAACGGGTTGATCACGACGACCGCCACCGCCACCGCGCACAGATTCACCAGCCCGGCGAACATGTTCGCGGTCTCCTGCACCAGCATCGCCGCACTTTCCGGACCGCGGGTGGCACGCTCCATGTCGTCGGCGAACGCGTCCTGATCGAACGCGGCCAACTCCACCGCCGTGGTCGCCTCGAACAACCGGCGCTCGGCGATCTGCGTCACCCGGGGCGTCAATCCGTTCTGCGCGTAGCCCACCACGATGCCCAACCCCCCGCGTACGGCCGTGACCGCGGCCAGCAGCACCAGCGCCGGAAGCGCCGCCCGCACCCGATCCGGGGTCGGCCCACCGGCGAACAACTCCATCAGCAGCCGCTGCGTCGACAACAGCCCGAACGTCGACATCACCCCGGCCACCAGCGTCGCCAGTGTCACCACGACGGTGCGGAGCCGGTCGGCGCGCCAGCTGATCGCCATCGCCTCCCGGACCAGCCCGGGCAGCTCGGCGAACACCCCGAACACGCCGGTCTCGGCCCGCCGGCGGATCCCGACCTCCCACTCGGCGGCGCGCAGTTCCGGCAACACCGGCTGCGGTGTCTGCTCCGTCGTCCCGCTCACCTGAGGTCCCTCCCGCGCGGACCACCGCCGGCCCGGTGCATCATCGAGGGCCGAATTTCGTCCTATGTCGACGGTTCAGCCGGGAACGGGAGGCCACTGGACGGGTCTCGGGCGTCGACGCATCAGTTGAGCAGAATGGGATGGGCAGAATGGGAAAGGGAGTGCACTTCAGTTTAGCTCGACCGCGCCGCCGCCGGTCAGCTCAGTGT
>DASWMR010000469.1:0-5399 GCA_036399635.1 Actinoplanes sp.
CGCGTCGAGTGCCTGGCCGGTGCGGTCGAGCGGAACGAGCCCTGGGGTGTCTGGGGAGGCGAAATCTTCGAGCGTGGCGCCGTGGTGCCGCGCAAGCGGCCGCGCGGCCGTCCCCGCAAGGTCGACGTGGCGCGCGACGCCGAGCTGGCCGTCGAGGTCGAGGAGCGGCTCGCCGCGAACGGCCTGGAGTCCCGCAACTCGGTTCGCCTCGCGGCCTGACATCTTCACCCCACCCTGACCGACACATTCGACCGAAAGCTGAGAATCCCGATGGCGACGACCCGAGTTACCAAGTCCAGACTCATTCAAGAGGCACTATCCCGGGCGCGAATGCGTCGGCCTCAGCGTGGCTACACACCTGAGGCACACCGTCCCGCACGCCAGGTAGCCATCGAAGCCCGTAACCGGGCCGGGCGCGAACTCGGCGGTGGACGTTTCTAGGAACCATTGAGCAGTGACAATTCGGAAAGGCCCGTCCGCACTCGGCGGACGGGCCTTTCGCACGCCCGGGAGCGGCTCGCCCACGCACGCACCCACCCGCCCGGGCACCGCTGCCGCCTGTGGCTGGTCGCCGCCTGTGGCTGGTCGTCGTCTGTGGCTGGTCGTCAGGCCAGGCCGGCGAAGAAGACCTGGGTCGCTGCGGCGAGGCGGCCCGGGTCGTCGACGTGGCACATCTCGCGGGCCGAGTGCATCGAGAGCACCGGCGTGCCGACGTCCAGTGTCGGGATGCCGAGCCTGGTCGCCGTCATCGGGCCGATCGTCGAACCGCAGGGCACCGCATTGTTCGAGACGAACTCCTGCCACGGCACGCCCGCCTTCGCGCAGGTGCGCGCCCACAACGACGCGCCCACGGCGTCGGTGGTGTAGCGCTGGTTCGCGTTGATCTTCAGCAGCGGCCCGCCGCCGGCCACCGGCCGGTTCGCCGGATCGTGCCGGTCGCCCCGACTCGGGTGCACGGCGTGCCCGGCGTCCGCGGAGAGGAACCAGGAACCGGCGATGGCCCGGGCAAGATCTGAGCGGTCGCCACCAAGCGCGGTCGTGACCCGCTCCAGCACGTCGGCGAGGAACGGCCCGGCAGCTCCCGACCGGCTCTCCGACCCGACCTCCTCGTGGTCGAACGCGGCCAGCACCCCGATCGCCTGCGCCGGCTCAGCACCGAGCAGCCCACTCAGCCCCGCATGCACCGAGGTGAGATTGTCCAATCTGGCCGAGGCAAACAGCAGCCCATCCTGCCCGAAGCGGGCCGGCGCCGCGGCGTCCACGGTGATGACGTCATATCCGGCCACGGCCCCGGAGTCGATGCCGGCGAGCGACGCGAGGTGACCCACCAGATCGGCGTCGGCCGGGCCACCCACCCCGAAGATCGGTTGCACGTCCCGCTGCCGGTCCGGGGCGAACGAGCTGTTCAGGTCACGATCCAGGTGAATGGCGAGGTGCGGAATCCGGGCGAAGGCCCCGGTCCGGACCAGGTGGGTAGCACCGTCGAGGTCGACCAGCCGCCCGGCGAACTCCAGCTCCCGGTCGAACCAGGACGCAACGATCGGACCGCCGTACACCTCGACGCCGGCCTGCAGCCAGCCGTTCACCGCCGACGAGGGCTTGGGCTTGAGCTTGAACCCCGGCGAGTCGGTATGCGCTCCCAAGATCCGGTACGGCGCGCTGGAGCCGACCGCTTCCGGAATCGCAATTCCGATCACCGACCCGTCCCGCACGACAACAAGGCGGGCCCCCGGCCGAACAGCCTCGCGCCAGTCGGCGGTCTCCTCAAGCGCGGCATACCCGGCGTCACCAAGCCGGCGAGCAACCTCGGCGGCCGCGTGATAGGAGCTGGGCGAAGCCGAAACGAAGCCAGCCAGGTCGTCAATATGGTGGGACGCATGCATTCCCCCATCGAATCACGAAGCCACCGAGCCGGTGCCGCCGCGTCCTAATCGATAGCGAGACGGGGGTCAGGGGACCGGGGCGAAGCCCGGCAGCCACTTTTGCAGGATCGCGCGGTAGGAGGCCTGGGCCTCCAGCTGACACAGCACGCCGATCGAGCCGAGGGTCACGCGGTGGATCAGCAGGTAGGACGGTGGCAGGTTGAGCTTGCGGCTGAGCTGGTAGGCGGGCGAGCGCGGGTTGCTCAGCCGGGTGGCCTCGCCGCGTAGCCAGGCCCGGGTGAAGCGGAACTCGTCGACCGCCACCGGCTCGATGATGGGGCGCAGGAAGCCGAGCACCGCCTCGGCGTCGATCTCGTCGGTCGGCTTGATGAAGCCCTCTTCGCGCAGGCCGTCGACGACGCCCTGCGCGTCGCCGTCCAGCGCCAAGCGCACCAGGCGGCCGATCGGTTCGGGGTGGCCGCCGGGCAGGCGGGCCACCGCGCCGAAGTCGATGACGCCGAGCCGACCGTCGGGCAGGATGCGGAAGTTGCCGGGATGCGGGTCGGCGTGCAGCAGCCCGGCCCGGGCCGGGGCGGAGAAGTGCAGGGTGGCCATCAGCCGGCCGGCCTCGTCGCGCTCCGCCTCGCTGCCGTCGCTGATCACCTTCGCCAGCGGCGTGCCGTCGACCCACTCGGTGACCAGCACCCGGGGCGCCGAGGCGATCACCCGGGGCACGAAGATCTCCGGATCATCCGCGTACGCCTCGGCGAAGGCCTGCTGGGTCTCCGCCTCCATGGCGTAGTCGAGCTCCTCGGTGATCCGCGCGCGCAACTCGGTGAGCAGCGGCTTGACGTCGATCCCCGGTTGGATGATCTTGAACATGCCGGCCAGCCGGGAGAGCTGCTTGAGATCGGCGATCAGCGCCTCGCCGGCTCCCGGATATTGCACCTTCACGGCGACCGGCAAGGTCTTCGCCTTGGCGTTGCGCCGGGCCACCGGCACTTTCCACAGCGCCCGGTGCACCTGACCGATGCTGGCGGCGGCCGCCGGGACGTCGTCGAACTCGGCGAAGAGGTCGCGCCAGTCTGCCCCGAGCTGCTCGGCGAGCGCCTTGTGCAGGCTGGCCACCGGCATCGGCGGCGCGGCTTCCTGCAGCTTGGTGAGCGCCTGCCGGTAGGGCCCGGCCATTTCCTCGGGCAGCGCCGCCTCGAAGACGGACAGGGCCTGCCCGAACTTCATCGCGCCGCCCTTGAGCTGGCCGAGCACACTGAAGAGTTGCTCCGCCGTGCGCTGCTGGATGTCGGCCGAGATGACGTCGGAGGCTATCCCGACGGCGCGCTTGCCGAGGCCAAGTGCGGTCCGCCCGGCGAAGCCGAGCGGCAGTGCCGCCAGCTTCGCAGTCCGGGCCGCGGCACGGCGCGGGATATCGCTCACCAGATCATTGTGACCGACAATTCGGCGGCGACCCGCCCTAGTAGCGTGCTTGGCACGGTAAGACACGAAAAGTCCTCAATCATCGCTCCGCGCACCTGCGTATGAGCGGCGCCGGCTGCAGTCGCAGTGCGGGTGGGGCGGCCACGTCCGGCGGCGGACCCGGCCCGGCGTGGTGATCTCGGCGGAGGCGCCCAACGTCTCCGGGGTGCCGCCGTCGAGGAAGGTCAGGGCCTCGGCCGCCGCGTACGCCGCGGCGGCCAGCAGGGTGGTCGCCGCGCACGGCTCGGGCACCTGCGCCCTCCTCGGCCCGGGCCAGAGCGCGTCGCGATCCTTTCGGTGCATGTCCAGGCAGCTCAGGCAGGGGCCGCCGGCGGCCGGCACGAGCGGGCCGACGACCGCGGCGCCCTCTCGGATCGTCACCGCCAGATGTGGCTGCCGGCGACTGGCGTGTGCCGCGGCGACGAGATCCACCGGCTCGTCATGGTCGAGCTGGATGACCAGGGCCGCGGCTCCTCGGCGTACCCCCTGGGTGCCGGCGCCCGGCGACGCTCGGGTGACCGCCGCCGCCAGAGCCTCGCGCCGGGGTCGCCCCACGTCGGCCTCGCGCAGTGGGCCGGCCGCCAGCTCGCCCAGGGTGACCGTGCCGGAGACCTCGGGCTGGATGTGGCCGACGCCGGCCTCGGCGAGGGTGACCGCGATGGCCGCACCGAGCCGGCCGTGCCCGGCGAGCACCACCCGGGAGGACGCGCGGCGACGCAGGACCGATGCGGGAGTGGGGTGGCCGTGCCGCGGGCCGGTGCCGGAGCGCCGGGTGCCGTGCAGGGCGAGAGCCGTCGCCTCGCTGATCAGGCGGGCGCGGGCGGAGTGTGGCAGGGCCGGTGGGAACAGGGCCGCGGCGGGCATGGCCAGGCCGGCGGCGTGCAGGGTTGCGATGACGGCTCGGGTCTCGTGCGCCGGGATGCCCTGCTCGGCGGCGTGCAGCAGGACGAGACGCTCGGAGCGGCTGCCGTCGAGCAGGTCGAGCACGTGTGCGGCGCGGGGCTCGGGCAGCCGGAGCAGGACGGCCCGGGTGGGGCCCGAACCGAGCTGCAGCTCGGTGCGGCCGCGCCAGGCACGGGGGAGTCCGGGGATGAGGGTGGGACGGTTCACGAGTGACAGGATGTCACCGCAAGACTGCGGAGCGAGTTAGTTGTCCACAGGCGTACAGGACCCCTGACACGGGTTGTCCACAGGCCGGACCGGGTTATCCACAGGGCCGAGGGTTATCCACATCCTCACTCAACGTCGTGCGTCGGTCGCGGATATGGGGTAGCCGGGGAATGTACCGGGGAGGGCGAACGCCCTCCCCGGGAAGTGTGAATCAGGCCTTGGCCTTGCCGAGGATCCGGTTCACGGTCGTGCCACAGACTGGGCACTTGCCCTTGGCCATGTTCATGCCGGTCTTCGAGACTTCCACGGTGCCCTGGAAGTCACGCTTTTCCTTGCACTTCACGCAGTAGCCGTTGTACGTGTTGTCGGCCACGGTTCCTCCTCGTCATGTTGTCGGCCCGAATGCCGGTCTCTCGGTCGGCGGGCTGCGACCTAGGTGTACGGCGCTGGACCGATCCGCGACCACGTGGATGTGGCCACCCGCTGCGGGCGGTCACTACCCAGGTCAGGCCTCTTCCATGTCAGCGCAGCGTCGGCGGTGTGCCGACGACGTGAGTGTGCCGGGAGAATTCGTCCTTTTTGCGAAGTTGTGCCGCAACACGCCGTGCGATTCCGACAAACACCTGCAAAAAGGTTGTTAGGGGCGTTTGGACACGTTCACATCGTGCGCTAGGTTGGCGTGCTGGCCTTCGTGTTGCGGATGTGGAAAATTTATTCGGTTATTCGCGGACGAAGGGCACATATCACACGGGTGTCATCGCGCGTACTCTTGCGGTGACATGGGTCTCACGGTTTAGCGTCTCAACGTGAACCCAAATCTGGGCCGCGCGAGCCGGTAATGGGCCGCACGCGCAAGCCTGTCGTCGAGGTGCGGCGCAGCCAGCGCCGGCGCCGGACGGTGTCCGCATATCGCGATGGTGAGCGCGTGGTCGTGCTCATTCCGGACAGGTTCTC
>DASWMR010000470.1:0-4094 GCA_036399635.1 Actinoplanes sp.
CGCGGACCTCCGGCGACGAGTTCGCTCGCCGAACCAAGGCGCGCGGCACCTGCTGGACCACACGCGGCGGTCCTGCTGCCGGTTGCATCGCACCTGCGCGTCAGGACACCGGCAGGCCCGCCAGCCCGGCGGCGAGGCCGAGGAGGGCGCAGACGCCCAGCGTCCGCAGCACCGACCACCGGAGCCGGAAGACGAGGACCGCGGCCACGACCGCGATGGCCAGGGCGACGGGTCGCACGGTGGTGAGGTCCGGCAGTTCCAGCGCCAACCCGAACCGGTCGACGGTGCGGGTCCCGGAGAACAGGGTGTGCACGGCGAAGTAGAGGCCGAGGTTCGCGATGACGCCGACGACCGCCGCGGTGATGCCGGTCAGAGCGGCGGAGACAGCGCGGTTGCCGCGCAGCTTCTCGACGTACGGGGCGCCGAGCAGGATGAACAGGAAGCATGGCACGAACGTGACCCAGGTGGTGAGCAGGGATGCGACGATGCCGGCGGTCCATGGGTCGAGCGGGCCGGGGTGGTGGTAGGCGCCGAGGAACGCGACGAACTGCACCACCATGATCAGCGGCCCTGGGGTGGTCTCGGCCAGGGCAAGGCCACGGACCATGTCGCCGGCCGAGAGCCAGCCGTAGTGCTCGACGGCGCGCTGCGCGACGAAGGCGAGCACCGCGTACGCCCCGCCGAAAGTCACTACGGCGGTGCCGGAGAAGAACAGCCCCTGCTGGGTGTAGACGCTGTTGGTGCCGGTGAACACCGCAAACCCAGCAACCGGCAGCAGCCAGGCCGCCAGTCCGATGGCGAGGATGGCCGTGTTGCGTCGCGCGCTGGGCTCGTCGTGATGCAGGGCGTCGTCGGAGATCAGCGGAGGCGGCCCGGATTTCTCGGCTCCGTGCCCGCCCCGAGTTTCGGTCAGGGCCGGGCGCCACCGGTGCAGCACCCACCCGGCGACGGCCGCGACCGCGATCACGACCGGGAAAGGGATGCCGAACAGGGCGAGAGCGGCGAACGCGGCTGCCGCGAAGCCGAGCAGGAACCGGTTGGTCAGTGCCCGGCGGCCGACTCGCCAGACCGCCTGGGCGACGATCGCTACGACTGCCGGTGCCAGGCCGGCGAAGAGCCCGGTAACCACGGTGGTGTCGCCGAAGCCGACGTAGACCGCGGAAAGCGCGAGCAGGGCGACGACGCCCGGCAGGACGAACAGGGTGCCGGCGACCAGGCCGCCGCGCAGCCCGTTGAGCAGCCAGCCGACGTAGATGGCGAGCTGCTGGGCCTCGGGTCCGGGCAGCAGCATGCAGTAGTTGAGGGCGTGCAGGAAGCGGTGCTGGCTGATCCAGCGCCGGTCGTCGACCAGGTGCCGTTGCATGACCGCGATCTGACCGGCCGGGCCGCCAAAAGTCTGCAACGAAATGGTGAACCAGGCGCGGACCGCGTCGCGGAACGGCACGACGTCGCGGGCCGCTCTGGTGGTTTCGGGTGTGGTCATCGGCAGTGAACGTTCATGAGGCGGTGACGAGATGATCGCGTACGGCATTGGCAATGTGCTCCGCGGCGGCTGGTTCGCTGAGCAGGATGCCGAAGGCGGGGGTCGTCGCAGCCATCACGCGGCCGGCTGGAACAGTTCGACCGGGTTGCCGGCCGGGTCGTCAAGGACGATCTGCTTGCCGCCGGGGCCGGTGACCACCTCGCTGCGGAACAGAACGCCCGCCGCGCGCAGCCGGTCGACCTCGGCGTCGATGTCGTCGACGAGCAGGTGAATGCGGTTCCAGCCGCCCGGATGTGGCGTGCTCCCGTCCGGCATCGGCCGGCCGGCCGAGCTGGCCGGGCCGGAGAGCAGCAACCGCAGGTTGCCCCGCAGCACGTCGGCGAACGCCGGCGGGTACGTCGTGTTCGCCACGAAGCCGAGGTGTGTGGTGTAGAAGTCGATCGCGGCCTGCACGTCGTCCACGAGGTAGCGGACATGCACGGTGTCGTGGGAAATGGCGGTCATGACGTCTCCCTTGCGGGTTCGGCGGCGAGGGTGTGCAACAGGAAATCGACGCGTTCGGCGATGTCGGCGGCGACCCGCTCGAACGCCGGCCGGCCTTCCGGGTCGGCGGCGGGGTCGGGGATGCTCCAGTGCGCGGTCGTGGGTTGGCCGGGGAACTCGGGGCACACCTCCCGGACCCGATCGCATAACGTGATCACCCAGTCGAAGTGCTGCCCGGTGAACTCGTCGAGGTGCTTCGGCCGGGCGGCACTCAGGTCGATGCCGTGTCCGGCCATCGCGGTCACCGCGTCCGGGTGGATCGGCTTGGGCCGGCTCCCGGCGCTGAACGTCGTCACCCGCCCGCCGGATCGCCGGTGTAGCAACGCTTCGGCCATCTGCGATCGCGAACTGTTGCCGGAACACAGAAACAGCACCCTCGTGGATGGCGCCTCGGCCGGCGCGAATGGAAGGGCGAGCCGCAGGCCCGGGTGCAAGGCCGCACCCGTTGCGGCAAGCAGCTGCCCGCAACGGGCCAGATCGAGTCGGTAATAGATGTCGCGGCCGTCGGCGGAGCTGCGCCGGGCCCGGACCAGGTCCGCTTTGCGCAGCAAACCGAGGTGGTAGGAGACAAGGCTCTGCTGGTCGCCCAAAAGCGCGGTGAGCTCGTGCACCTGCCGATCACCGCGGGCGAGCGCGCTCATCAGGCGCCACCGCACCGGGTGCGCGGCGGCGTGCAGGAAGGTCGGCGGGCCCGTGCCGACTCCGCTCCGGTCTCGACTCACGAACGGACAATACATCAAATCGGTTTGATGGAGTTAGTCAGGTGAGGCGGCGAGACTTTCGCAGCGCGAGTCCACCCGACAAGGCGGCGATCAGCCCGAGTACCACGCTCGCGTAACCGCCGACGACGCCGTTACCAGTTCCGGGTCCGCCGTCGGCGGTGGCCAGCACCGCCATGCCGGCAAGCGCTCCGACCAGGCCCGCTATCACCGCGACAAACGATCTGCGCTGGACGTTTCCGGTGGTGGGTCGGGCCAGAGTCAGGCCGCCGATGACGGCGCCGGCCAGACCCAGCAGTGCGGCCGCGGTGGCCACCACCCGGTCGACGGTCAGGGTGGCCGCGTCGACGGTTGACGCGGCGAGCAGCAGCAGGTCGGACATGACGTTCTCCTCGGTAGCGCGGGCTAGATGTGATCGATCCTGACCGGCCCGCCCTCGGCGGGCATCGTGCCGGCGTCGGCACTTCGCACTGCCACGAACGATGGACTCGGGTGCTGCCGGCGCGGCAGGAGGCCAGCGAAGTACGACGTACGCAGTAGCCGGCCGCCCTACGCCGGCAGGATTCGCTCGCCCGGGCGTCCGGCTAGGGTCCTTTTCATGGGCAGGGCACAGGTCGGCGGCCGGGACGCCATGGTCGCCGTCGGGGTGGCCACGATCATGGTGGCCGCCGGGCTCTCCGAGCACCGTTCGCCGTCCACCTCCGATCAGCTCGGCTATGCGCTGCTGGCGGCCGGCGGTCTCGCGGTGGCCGCACGACGGCGCGCACCAGTCGCGGTATTGGCCGTCGTAGGCCTCTGCACGGTCGGCTACCAGGCTGCCGGTTTTGCGGTGTTCGCCACCGCGTACCTGGTGGCCGTGTACTCGGCAATGCGAGGCGGACACCGTGTCGCCACCGCGGTCACGAGTGTGGTCATGCTGGTGGCCCTACCCGTCTCGGCCATGGTCGCCGGCCAGCACGACCCGGGTGCGGCGTTCATCCAGGCCCGCGAGGTGCTCGAACTGGCCTGGCTCATCGCGGCCGCGGCAGCAGGCGAGGCGCTGCGTCAGGCTGAACGCCGGGCGGACGAGGCCGAACGCACCCGCGAAGAGAGCGCGCTGCGCCGCGCCGACGAGGAACGGTTGCACATCGCCCGGGAACTGCACGACTCGCTCACTCACCAGATCTCCGTGATCAAGGTCCAGGCCGAGGCCGCCGTACACGTAGCGCAGAAGCGAGGCGAACCGGTGCCGGAGGCCCTGCTGGCGATCCGGGATGCCGGCCGCGAAGCGGCGCGGGAACTGCGCGCAACCCTGGAGGCGCTGCGCGAGGATGACAAGTCACCGCCGTTCGGCCTCGACAACCTTCCCG
>DASWMR010000471.1:0-5176 GCA_036399635.1 Actinoplanes sp.
ATTGAGCGGGAGACCTTCATCAAGGCGCCGGTGGAGCGGGTCTGGGCGGTGATCACCGAGCCGGCGCATGTCGGGTCCTGGTTCGGGCAGGGCGAGCCGCTCGAGATCGACCTGCGGCCGGGCGGCATCATGCGGCTCGACCACGGGCAGTACGGGGTCTTTCCCACCGTGTTCACCGCGGTGGAACCGCCGCGGCACCTCGCCTATCGGTGGGCCAGCGGCTTCCCGGGTGAGGTCGCCGACGAGACCAACTCGACGCTTGTCGAGTTCTTCCTCGAGCCGCAGGACGACGGCACCCGGCTGATCGTCACCGAGACCGGCTTCGCCGGCCTGACCGTCCCGGCCGGCCGGGAGGAGACCGCCGGCTACGACAGCCACCTCGAGGGCTGGCGTGAGGTTGTCGGCAACCTCCGGGCGTACGCGGAAAAATGATCGCCGAGCTCGAGGTGCTCGCGGCGTTGTCCGACCCGACCCGGTGGACTCTGCTCAACCAGATTGCCGACCGGGACGGCACGACCGCGACCGTGCTCGCCCACGGCCTGCCGGTGAGCCGGCAGGCCGTGGTGAAACATCTCGGCATCCTGGCCGAGGCCGGCCTGGTGACCGGCCGGCGCACCGGCCGCGAGATGCGCTACTCGGTCCGCACCGAGCGGCTCGACGAGACCGCGCGCTGGATGGCCGCGGCCGCCCGCCGCTGGGACGGCCGGCTCGCCGCGATCAAGGCGCTGGCCGAGTCCGCGGAGCCCGACGCCCCCCACCCGTAAGCGAGGATCAAGGCGCTGGCCGAGCCCCCGGAGCCCACGCCGGAGCCCAGCGCGCCGAGTCGTAGGCGGCGATCAAGGCGCTGGCCGAGTCCGCGGAGCCCACGCCGGAGCCGTAGGCGCCGAGCCCGCTGGTTCCCCTCCCCCAGCCGCAACACGACGGCCAGGCAAGTAGGAACCGGCGGGACCTCGCCGGAACCGCTCTCCGACGGCCCTAACCGGACAGCGGGGGCGGGACCGGCTACAGCTGTGCGTTACCCCGGCCGGGGTCGGGCGTTCGGTGTGCACGTTCACCGGAAAGGCGGGAAAATCCCGGGTTTCCGGGCGGGAATCACTTAGGAGCAGAACGGTTGCGACGATCCTCACGATGTAGAGGCAAGGTAGGTAGCGCGTCGGGGGGCGTACGTCATGAAGGCATTCGGTGGGGTCGCGGGAAAGCTGGCCGTCGCGATGGCCGGGGTCGTGCTCGGAACGGTCGTGCAGCCCGCTGCTGCGCGAGCCGCCACGCCGAGCCTGCCGACCCAGGTGGCGTACGTGCGTGGCGGCGACATCTACCTCAGCAAGGGCGTCGCCGAGACCCGGCTCACCAAGGGTGGCTCGCACGCCCGACCCCGCTGGTCGCCGGACGGGCGACAGATCGCGTACCTGAAGGCCGGGCAGTTGTGGGTAATGCGGGCGGACGGCTCCGGGCAGCGCCGGCTCACCACCCGGGCGGCGGCCGGGCCGTCCTGGTCGCCGGACTCCAAGTCGATCGCGTTCGCCTCGCTGTCCTGCTCCGGCGGGCCGGGCGTCTACCGGATCTCGGCGACCGCCACCGGTGCGGCGCCCGAGGTGCTCTTCCCGCGGGACTGCCGGGGCGAGGCGCTGCCGCCCGAGCCGGCGCCGGTCGTGGGCCGGGCCGGGGCATCGCTGAACGAGCGCCTGCGGACCGACGACGCGGTCGCCTGGTCGCCGGACGGGACCCGGGTGGCGTTCCGCGGCGGCGACTGTGAATCGATCTTCGACGCCTGCCTCTCGGTGGGGACGGTGGCGAACGGTGGGGAGCTGACGGTTGCCGCGTTCGGCGGGGGCAGCCGGCAGACGCAGGGTTTCGCGGTCGTTCCCAGCTGGCGTGCGGACGGCGCGAAGCTCTCCTGGACGGCCTACCAGCAGGGCGAGACCACCGCCGAGAACGAGCCGGTGCATCTGGTCGAGTACGACACCGTGAGCCGGAGCAAGCGCACGATCGGCGGCGTACTCGACCGGGAGATGGCCTACCTCGACGCCAAGCGCGCGGTGGCCACCGGGCCGTACGCGGGCGGCTCCTGGATCGTGATTGTCGGACTGGCGGACGGGTCGCGGGTGCCGTTCCACGCCGGGTCGCAGCCCAGTGTTCAACCAGTGCGCTAAGCAGCCGGATGACTGGTGCCGATGATGGAGTAGACCGGTGGCGACCAGGTTGCCGTCGAGCACTTTGAGGAGGGATCGGCGATGACTGTCTCCGGCCTGGGCTCCGCACGCACGCCGCACTCGCTGGTGACGCCGACCAACCGGCCGGGTCGGGCCGTGCCACCGGCGGCAACCGCGCGCAACGACTTCGACCACCTCACCGGCGCCGACCGGGAGCTGATCTTCCAGGCGACCGGGCAGCGGGTCGGCAAGGGCTTCGATCCGGCGCGCGAGTCGACGACCGGTTTCGCCGCGGCGCTCGCCGCCGAGCGGGCCGGCGGACGGCTTGCACCGGGCCAGGAGGTCACGGCCATCTATCTCAAGGACCTCAACCAGCGGTACGAGCGTAGCGGCCGGCCGAATCCGCTGGCCGGCTTCCTCGACAAGGCGGTCGAGTTCCTTGGCCGCAGCGGCGCCCGCCGGATCGACGTCTCGGCCTGACGCCTATGGTGGGGCGGCGATGAACGACACCGCCGAACACCGGCCGATCCGGACATTTCACCCCCGCCGCGGGCGGATGAGCTCGCGACACACCGACGCGCACGCCGAGCTGTGGCCGCGGTTCGGGCTTCAGGTCGACGACGGCGACCGTACGCCGGTGGACCTCGATCGGCTCTTCGGGCGCTCGGCGCCGGTGGTGCTGGAGATCGGGTTCGGCATGGGCGACGCGACCGCGGCGTCGGCGGCCGCGGATCCGCAGCGGAACTACCTGGGCGTCGAGGTGCACACCCCGGGCATCGGCAACCTGTTGGCGCTCGTCGGCGAGGCCGGCCTGACCAACGTGCGGGTCGCACACGGCGACGCGATGGAGCTGGTCCACCGGATCGCCGCGGGTTCGCTGGACGCGGTGCACGTCTTCTTCCCCGACCCGTGGCCGAAGGCCCGCCATCACAAGCGCCGTCTGATCCGCCCGGCGAACGTGGCGCTGCTGCGCGAGCGGCTCCGGTCGGGCGGGCTGCTGCACTGCGCGACCGACTGGCCGGAGTACGCCGAGGCGATGGCCGCGACCCTCAACGGCGACCCTCGGCTGCGGCCGGCCGAGGACGACGCCGGCGGGCGCCCGGAGACGAAGTTCGAGCGGCGTGGCCGGGAGGCCGGCCGGCCGATCACCGACCTGCGGTACCGCCGCACCGGCTCCGCGGACCGGGAAAGCCGACGCGGGCCGCGCTGAAGTTCTGGTTTGCCGGTATTCCGGAATACCCGCCTTTAGGCTGAAAGCCGGAGGTTGGGAGCCGGAGGTTGGTCATGCGGCGAGATGATCCCGGCCTCGACGCCGGACCGGACGCTGCTGGGCGCCCAGGCGCGCCGCGATCGGCTGGGTGGCGGCCCGGGGTACTCGAGGAAGGGCTTCTGCAGCACGACGAGGGCCTGCACCGCGGCGTCCTCACCAGCGGTGCCGCCGATCAGCTCGCGGCCCTGGTAGCCCGGGCGGCGCGTGCCCCGGTCGGGCTGATCCATTTCGTGCAGGGCTCCCGGCTGCGCCTGTACGGCGGGTGGGGGCTGACGATTCCGTGGGAGAGCGTGGCGGACACCCCGGTCGAGCAGTCCCTGGCCGGGATCGTGGTCCGCACCGACGCCCCCCTGATCGTGCCGGACATCGCCACCGATGAGCGGGTCCCGGACGGGTCGCCGTTTCGGCGCGACAACATCGGCGGCGCCTATCTGGGGCATCCGGTACGCGACCCGAGCGGAGCCGTCCTCGGCATCTGCTGCGCCTTCGACCGGGAGCCCCGGGAGTGGTCCGCCGACGACATCACGTCGGTGGCCGAGGCCGCGCAGGTCGCCACCCTGCTGATCACCGAGCAGGTCTCGCGGTACGAGATCGACCAGCAGCGCCGCTTCCTGGACGCCGTGCTGGACAGCCTGCACGACGGTGTCACCGCCTGCGACGCGGACGGCCGGATCGTCTTCGTCAACGAGCGGATGCGCCGTCTCTGGGGCGGAGCAGACGGCGAACTCGACGAGCAGGGGCCGACTGACAGTGGGCTCATCGACAGCGCCGGGAAGCCGCTGCGGCGGGGCGACCTGGGGCTGCTCCGGGCGCTACGCGGCGACCACCTCCAGGACCACGAGGTGACCGTGCGCGGGCCGGACCAGCACGCCCGGCACTTCCTGGTCGACGCGCACCCGATCACCGGGCCGGGCGGGCGTACCGTCGGCGCCGTCCAGGCCGTGCAGGACGTCACCCGTCGCCGGCGGGTGGAGCGGTTCCGCACCTGCGAACTGGCCGTGATCACCGCGCTCTCCGAGGCGCCGAGCATCGAGGCGGCCGGGCCGCGGGTGCTGGAGGCGGTGGTCGACACGCTCGACTGGGTGCACGCCGAGCTGTGGCTGGTCGACGGCGCGGCGGGCGTGGTGCGTTCGGCCGCCGAGTGGAGTGCGCCGGACTGGCAGGCCGACATCGACGTGCCCGCCGAGCTGCCGTTCGGGCAGGGCCTCGCGGGCCGCGCCTGGCAGGCCGGCAAGCCGCTGTGGATCCGCGACGTCGGCCGGCCGCAGAGCCTGATCTCGGCGGAGACGGCGGCCACCTCGCGGCTGCACGCGGCGCTGGCCATCCCGGTACGCGAGGGCTACGAGACGCTCGGCGTGCTGACCGCCTTCACCGACACGGTGGAGGAGCCGGAGGACGAGCTGCTCGCCCTGATGTCCGGGATCGCCGCGCACATCGGGCAGTTCGTCGAGCGCCGCTTGGTCGACGACCTGCAGCGGCAACTCGACCGAAGCAAGAACGAATATCTCGCGCTGGTCGGGCACGAGCTGCGAACCCCGTTGACGTCGATCAGCGCGTACACCGAACTGCTGCGCGAGGCGGACGAGGTGTCGCTGGTAACCGACGGTCCCCGGCTGATCGAAGTGATCGAGCGCAACACCGCGCAGCTGCGGCACATCATCGACGAGCTGATGGAGCTGTCCGCACTCGACGCCGGGCACGCGGACGTGCAGCTCACCCCGATGGACCTGGCCGAGGTGGTCCGCGATTCGCTGGC
>DASWMR010000472.1:0-3145 GCA_036399635.1 Actinoplanes sp.
CACGTCCGGCGGCTGCCGCCGCGCGGCGGCCACCGCCGAGGGACCGTCCCCGGCGATCTCCACCGTGAAGCCCTCGGCCCGCAGCCGCGCCGCCACCGCGTCCGCGATGGTCCGCTCGTCCTCGACTACGAGAACCCGGCGCTCGCACGCTGTCTCCACGCCCACCCCCAAACGCCGGCCGGAACCGGCTGGTCACAAACTCGGCCGGTGCGCCCCCCGTGACTCACCGGCCGAGCCTCTGGCCGGGAGCCTATTGATCACCCATGCAGAGCGGGCGCGGAAGTTGTGAACAACCTGTGGAGCTCCCAGCCTTGCTTTGCTCACGTATACGCACTGGATTTCTCCACTCACCCACAGGTGAGCTGACAGCTCACTTATCCCCACGCACCCGGAGCTGCCTGTGGATAACTCTGTGGAAAAGGCGGTAGGGCTGTGGACAACTGTGTGGATTCAGCGGGACCAGTCGTGCTTGGCGGCCCTGATCAGCTTGTCCTTGAGCTCTCGGGTGTGCCGCCGGCTGACCGGGAGCTCCACCCCGTCGACCGCCA
Source organism: Actinoplanes sp. (assembly GCA_036399635.1). Taxonomy (GTDB): domain Bacteria; phylum Actinomycetota; class Actinomycetes; order Mycobacteriales; family Micromonosporaceae; genus Actinoplanes. The sequence continues at coordinate 549 of DASWMR010000472.1, forward strand.
CGACGTAGCCGGAGCCGGTCAGGCGCAGCTCCGCGATCAGGCGCAACTGCACGAGGTAGGACCGGTGGATGCGTACGAACCCGGCGTCTGCCCACCGCTCAGCGAGAGTGGCCAACGAGACCCGGACCAGATGGGAGGCGTCTGAGGTATGCAGCCGGGCGTAGTCGCCCTGGGCCTCGACCCAGCGCACCGACGACCGGGGCAGCATCCGGGTCGTCCCGGCCAACTCGACCGGAATCGCCGGCTCGCCGGCGGCCCCGGCGGCGACCGGGGTCGGCGCGGCGCGCAGCCCGCTGACCCGGCGCAGCGACTCACCCAGCCGCTCGGCCCGGACAGGTTTGCGCACGTAGTCGGTGACGCCGAGGTCGAAGGCGTCGACCGCACCGTCGTCGTAGGCGGTGACGAAGACGATGGCTGGTGGGCGGGCGAACCGCCGCAGGATCCGGGCCAGCTCCATGCCGTCCAGGCCGGGCATCCGGATGTCCAGGAAGACGGCGTCCACCTCGGTGTCGCGCAGCACCCGCAGCGCCTCGGTGGCGTCGCCGGCCCGGTGCACGTGTGCCACCCGACCGTCCGCGTTCAGCAGATAGGCCAGCTCGTCGAGCGCGGGCGGTTCGTCGTCGACGGCGAGCACGACCAGGCTCACGCCCGTACCTCCGGATGGAATTTCGGCACCCGCATGCTCACTTTCGTTCCCGCGCCGGGCGCGGTCTCGACCACCAGGCCGAAATGGTCCCCGAAGACCGACCGCAACCGCTCGTCCACATTCGCCAGGCCGACGTGCTGCCCGTCGTCGAGCTCGGAGCTGCTCGGGGCGAACACCGACGGGTCCATGCCGACCCCGTCGTCCTCGACCGTGATGTGGCATTCGGCCCCGGCGTCCCGTGCTGCGATGCTCACCATACCGACGCCCGGCTTACGCGAAAGTCCGTGCCGCACCGCGTTCTCGACCAGCGGCTGCAGGCAGAGGAACGGTAGGCCGACCGGCAGCACCTCGGGCGCGATCTGCAGGCGTACCTGTAACCGGTCACCGAAGCGCGCCCGTTCGATAGTGAGATAGCGGTCGATCGACCGTAGTTCCTCGGCGAGCGTGGTGAAGTCTCCGTGCGCGCGGAACGAATACCGGGTGAACTCGGCGAACTCGAGGATCAGCTCGCGGGCCCGCTCGGGGTCGGTGCGCACGAACGAGGCGATCGCGGTCAGCGCGTTGTAGATGAAGTGCGGGCTGATCTGTGCCCGCAGCGCCCGCACCTCGGCCCGGGCCAGCCGTTCGCGGGACGAGTCGAGCTCGGCGAGCGCCAGCTGCGAGCCGGCCCAGCGTGCCGCCTCCTGGGTGGCCTGCACCAGGCCCGGGGCGGGCTGATCGTCGGCGACCGCCACCAGGGCGGCGGTGGCCTCGCCGTCCGGGCCGGCGAGCGGCGCCACCACGGCGCCGCGCACGACGCAGTCCACCCGGTCGCAGGGCAGGTCGGCGGCGGCGAGAACGACCGAGCGGTGGGTCGCTACCGCCCTGGTCGCAGCGGCGGTGAACTGCTCGTGGTGATGGCTGCCGCGGCCGTCGAAGGCGAGGCAGCGCCGGCCGTCGGAGATTGCCAGCCCGACCGCGCCGACCAGCGTACGCAGGTGGCGCGCGGCCTTGCCGGCGGTCGCCGAGGTGAGCCCGGCCCGCAGCGGTTCGGCCGCCAGTGCGGCGGTGTGCAGCACGTCGTAGGTGGCCCGCTGCATCGTGGTGGCTATCCGGCGGCGGGCGCGCAGCCGCACCACCGCAGCAACCGCGGCAGCCACCGCGGCCAGCACCGCGACCACCGCCAGCACGCTACCGACCGGACCCGTCACGCAGCGATAGTGACCGTTCCGAGGCAACTAGTCCAGCCGATGAAGCGCGGCGCCGCGACCGGCGCCACGCTTCTAGTACGCGCCCTTGCGCTTGAGGACCACGAAGATGGTGCGCCAGAGAATGCCCAGGTCGTAGGTGAGCGACCAGTTGTCGACGTAGTACAGGTCGAGCCTGACCGCCTCGTCCCAGGACAGGTCGGAGCGGCCGGAGACCTGCCACAGGCCGGTGATGCCGGGCCGCACCAGCAGACGGCGCCGGACGTCGCCCAGGTAGTCGCCGTCGTCGGCAGGCAGGGGCCGGGGGCCGACCAGCGACATCTCGCCCTTCAGTACGTTGATCAGCTGGGGCAGCTCGTCGAGCGATGAGGCGCGCAGTCGGTTACCGAAGGCGAAGATCCGCGGGTCCTGCTTCATCTTGAAGAGCATGCCGTCGGACTCGTTGAGCTCCTCCAGCGTCGCCTTGCGCTCTTCGGCGTCGACGTACATGGTGCGGAACTTCCACACCCGGAACGTGCGGCCCTCGTGACCGACCCGGGGCTGCCGGAAGAAGACCGGGCCGGGGTCGGCGAGCCGGATGCCGATCGCGATGATCAGCAGCATCGGGCTCAGCAGCAGCAGGCCGAACGCCGCGGCGACCCGGTCCAGCAGGTTCTTGGCCAGCCAGCTCGGCCCGGACAGGGTCGGCTCCTCGACGTGCAGGAGCGGCAGGCCCTCGATCGGGCGGATGTGCACCCGCGGGCCCGCGATGTCGGTGAGCTGCG
>DASWMR010000473.1:0-8167 GCA_036399635.1 Actinoplanes sp.
TGGTTCTCGCCGTTGATCGTGACCTGGTCGTTCCAGAGGCCGGCGGCCGACCGTACCCCCGGGATCTTCGCGGCCTCGCGCAGCACCGCCGCATCGTAGGTCGGCGGCCGTGGGCCGTTCTGGTCGCCGCCGATCACCACCTGCGCCTTGATCGTCTCCTCGGCCTGGGCGCTCAGGCTGGACTTCGCCGAGTCCATCACCACCGTGACGCCGGTGACCAGCGCGATGCCGACCATCAGGGCGGCCGCGGTGATCGCCGTGCGGCGGGGGTTGCGGCCGGAGTTCAGCCGGCCCAGGCGGCCCGGCAGTGACCAGGAGAAGAGCCGGCCAAGCGCGGACACCACCGGCTTGGAGATCAGCGGGGTCAGCAGGGCGACGCCGACGAAGGTGACGAGTACGCCGGTGAGGATGAGCCACAGCGAGCTCGTGGCGTACAGGCCGATGCCGAGCAGGGTCGCCCCGGCGGCCCCGATCACCGCGCCGGTCACGCTGAGGAGGGTGAGCGGCCGGTCCGGGGTGGCGACGTCCTGCATCGCCGCCACCGGTGCGATCCGGGAGGCGCGCAGCGCGGGCAGCAGCGCGGCGACCACGGTGACCACCACCCCGACGACGAGCGAGCTGAGGACCGCGGCGAGCGGCACCCCGACCGAGGCCCGCGGCAGTGAGCTCATCGAGCTGAACAGGTAACCCAGCAGCGCTCCCACGCCGACCCCGGCGGCCAGCCCGAGCACGGCCGCGACCAGCCCGATCACCAGCGCCTCGAGCATCACTGAACCGATCATCTGCCGGCGGCTGGCGCCGAGCGCGCGCATCAGGGCCAGCTCCCGGGTCCGCTGCGCCACGATGATCGAGAAAGTGTTGAGGATCAGGAAGATGCCGACGAACAGTGCCACGCCGGCGAACCCGAGCAGGATCTTGTTGAAGAAGCCGAGGGCCTCCTTCAGGTCGCCGGCGCTGTCCGCGGCGAGCTGGTCGCCGGTCCGCACCAGGTAACCGTCGCCGAGCGTCGCGGCGATCCGGTCGCGTACGGCCTCGGGGGTCTCGCCGTCGGTGACCCGCACCGTGAGCTGCGTGTAGACGCCGCTCGCGCCCAGCATCAGGCGCTGCGCGACCGGGTCGGTGAACGCCACCTCCTGCACGCCGCCGAGGCTGTCCCGGCCGCCGCTGTACCCGAAGACCCCGACCAGCGTGAACATCTTCTTCGGCTGCTGGGTCAGCACGCCGACCCGGTCGCCGACGTGCAGCCCGGCCTTGGTCGCGACGGCCTGGTTGACCGCGATCTCGTCGTCCCGCTCCGGGCCGCGGCCCTGGCGCAGTTGCAGCAGCTCGTCGGCGCCGGTCCAGTTGACGCCCATCCGGGGCGGCCCGAAGCTGGTCAGCACCTTGCCGTCGGCGCCGATCACCCGGGCACCGTCCGCGGCGATCAGCCCGGTCGCGCTCGCCACCCCGGGCACGGCGGCTACCTTGTCCCGCGCCGACGCGGGCATCGGTGTTTCGACCTGCTCGCCCTCCATCTCGGCCGTAGTGATCTTCGGCTTGGCGGAGACGCCGACGTCGGTCTGTGAGTAGGCACTGGCGAAGATGGCGTCGAACGAGCGGCCCAGCGTGTCGGTCACCACGAAGGCACCGGCCACGAACATCACGCCGAGCACCACGGCCAGGCCGGAGAGCACCAGGCGCAGCTTGCGGCCGAGCAGGCTCTTGAGGGTGGCGCGCAGCATCAGACCCGCACCTCACGGTCGGTGGTGCTGCCGGCCTTCATGGCCTCCAGCACCGTCTCCGGCGTCGGGTCGTCCAGCTCGGTGACGATCTCGCCGTCGGCCAGGAAGATCACCCGGTCGGTGTAGCCGGCCGCCACCGGGTCGTGGGTGACCATCACGATCGTCTGGCCGTGCTCGAGCACGCTGCTGCGCAGGAACCCGAGGATCTCGGCCCCGGCGTGCGAGTCCAGGTTGCCGGTCGGCTCGTCCGCGAAGATGACGTCGGGTCGGCTGATCAACGCTCGCGCGCACGCCACCCGCTGCTGCTGCCCGCCGGACAGCTGGCTGGGCCGGTGCGAGAGCCGGTCGCCCAGGCCGACCGTGCCGATCACGGTGTCCCACCACTGCGGGTCGGGCTTGCGCCCGGCGATCTCCAGGGGAAGCCGGATGTTCTCCGCCGCGGTCAGCGTCGGCAGCAGGTTGAACTGCTGGAAGATGAAGCCGACCCGGTCGCGGCGCAGTCGGGTCAGCGCCTTGTCGCGCAGCCCGGTGACCTCGGTGCCGCCGATGTGCACGGTGCCGCGGCTGACCGTGTCCAGCCCCGCGAGGCAGTGCATCAGCGTCGACTTGCCGCTGCCGGACGGTCCCATGATCGCGGTGAACCGGCCCGGCGCGAAGCTGGCCGTGACCCCGCGCAGCGCGACCACCCGCGCTTCCGCGTCGCCGTAGGTCTTCCACACGCCGTCCGCCCGTGCGGCCGGCTGCCTGTCGTCCGTCATCCTGCTGCCCCTTACCTCGGCCCGCGTCCGGCACGCCCCCGTCTGGTCGGGCCACCGCGGCGTACTGGTCCGGCCGGGCATGGTGCCCGGCCGGCGAGCTCAGTCTTTCGGCGCGCGCCCGCGGACACGTCGGCCCAGAGAGGGAGCCGGACGCGGAGATTCGGTACGGGGTGAACCCCACTCCGACCTCAGGGACGTCCCTGAGATGGCTCTCCGACACCCCGGCCGGCCGGTCGGTCAGCGACGCCTGATCGCCCGCCGGCAACCCGTCCGCGAGGATGGTTGCGTGTCCCGGCTCACCGGCGGCCGACGATTGAGCACCGCCGTCCCGGGACAACCATTAGATGATCAGGAGGTACACCATGGCCAAGATCTGGTTCATCACCGGAACGTCGCGCGGGTTCGGGCGGGAGTGGGCGATCGCCGCGCTGGACCGCGGCGACCGGGTCGCCGCCACCGCCCGGGACACCAAGTCGCTCGACGACCTCGTCGCGCAGTACGGCGACGCGGTGCTGCCGCTCGCCCTCGACGTCACCGACCGGGATGCGGTGATCCGCACCGTCAGCGCGGCGCACGACCACTTCGGCCGGCTCGACGTCGTCGTCAACAACGCCGGGTACGGACAGTTCGGCTTCCTCGAGGAGATCAGCGAACTTCAGGCCCGCGACCAGTTCGAGACGAACGTCTTCGGCGCGCTCTGGGTCGCCCAGGCCGCCCTGCCACACCTGCGCGCGCAGGGCTCCGGGCACATCGTCCAGGTGTCCTCGATCGGCGGCATCTCGGCGTTCCCGAACATCGGCATCTACAACGCCTCAAAGTGGGCGCTCGAGGGCATGAGCCAGGCGCTGGCCGCCGAGGTCGCGCCGCTCGGCATCTCGGTCACCCTGGTCGAGCCCGGTCCCTTCGCGACGGACTGGGGCGGCTCCTCCGCCGCACACGCGACGCCGCTGGCGGCGTACGAGCAGGTCCGCGCCGAAGCCGCCGCCCAGCGCGCCAAGCGGGTGGGGTCGCCGGGCGACCCGGTGGCGACCCGGGAGGCGATCCTGCGGATCGTCGACGCCGAGCGGCCGCCGCTGCGCGTCTTCTTCGGCGACGGACCGCTGGCCATCGCGCAGCGCGACTACGAGTCGAGGCTGGCCGAGTGGCGCGAATGGGAGCCGGTGTCGGTAGCGGCACACGGCACGAAGGCCTGACCCCGATCAGACCTTCGTTGGTAGGCGGCGGTGCAGCTCGGCCAGCAGGACCTCGGGGCCGGGCGACATGAGGCCGACGTCGACCAGGTAGGCGTCACCTCGCTTGCGCGGGCGGCGGCCCGGTGCGTCCGGGTGCACCGCGAAGTCGTCCGCCAGCGGGGTGACCATGAGCTCGGTGAAGGGGCCCCAGCCGCGCAGCGCCACCGTGCCGACCCCGGCCCAGGGCAGGTGGACAGGGCGGCGGCCGGTGGCGGCGAAGTCCAGGCCGTGCATCGAGCTGTGCAGCCAGCCCAGCCGGCCCCAGGCCGCCAGCAGGATCGCGGCCGCCAGCACCACCGGGACGATCAGGGCGATCTCCAGGGTGAGGACCACGTCGTCGGGCGTGGGTGCGTCGCCGAGGACCATCCGGATCAAGGTGAACAGGACGAGTGCCAGCGCCCACACCGCGGCGATGACCCAGAGCATCGTCACGAAGACCATCGCCCTGGGCTGGAAGAACGTCACGGTGTCGTCATCCGGTCCAAGCACCTGATCGATGTGCGCCACGTCGCCATTATGCCTGATTTATACGGTTATAGCGGTGAGTATGGACGGCATGAGGGTGACCCGGTTGACCTCCGCCGCGCAGCCGCAGTTGGCGGAGGCGGCGGAGCTGCTCGACCAGTACCGGCAGCACTACGGTGCCAACCCGGCGCCCGACGTGGTCGCCGAGTGGATGCGCGACCAGGTGACGTCCGCCCGGGTGCGGATCTACGTGGCCGACGAGTCGCTCGGCATCTGCACGGTGGCGGTGGTGCCGGCCGCGCTGACCCTGCGCACGGTGTGGCTGATCCGCGACCTCTACGTGCCGCCCAGCCAGCGCCGGCAAGGGGTGGCCCGGGCCCTGCTGAGCGCGGTCGCCGATGATGCCCGCTCGGCCGGCGCGCACCGGCTGTCGCTGCAGACCGAGACGGCGAACGTCCGGGCCATCGATCTGTACGCGAAGAGCGGCTTCACCGCGCTCACCGACGTCACGCTGATGGACTCGGTGCTGCCCAGCTAAGCCGTGCCGCCCAGCTAGGCCGTACTGCCCAGCGGGACGGCGGCCGCGTCGAGGCCGACCCGGGCGAAGCTCTTCGTGGCGCTCCACAGCTTGTAGATCAGCAGGAGCTCGAACGCGATCAGCAGCGCCGCGGCGATCACCGTGCTGCCGATGATCCAGTGCGCCAGCGGGCCGACGATGAAGACGAACATCATGAACTCGATCCCGCTGACCAGGTGCGCCCGGATGCGCTGGCGGACCAACGCGTTGCGGACGCGCACGAGCGTACCGAACCGGGCCCGGAAGTCGCCGTAGACGTCGGTGGCGCCGGTGGCGGCAGCCGGCAGCTCCGCCTCGGTCTCCTCGAGGAACGGCGTCTGCAGGGCCGCCCGCATGTCGGCCTTGACCTTGCCCATCTGGAGCGCGTTCAGATACCGGAACATGTCGAGAAAAATCACCAGACCAGCAAGCCAGACGTACGCGAAGTCGCCGGTCAGCTGGTACTGCCCGCCGAACAGCCCGACCGCGCAGATCACCACGCGCAGCCGGTCGAGGACGTAGTCGAGCCAGGAACCGAAGACCGACCCGGTCCCGTTCACCCGCGCGATCTTGCCGTCCATGCAGTCGAGCACGAAGCTGAGGTGGAACAGCACAGCTCCGGCCACCAGCCAGCCGTAGCTCCCCCGCCAGAAACAGAGCGCCGAGCCCACGCCGAGGACGAACGCGAGGGTGGTCAGCCGGTCGGGCGTCACCCACCGCCACGGCGAGACCAGCCACACCAGCCGCGACGCCAGCGGATCGACGAGCCACACGGTCCACCACGCGTCGCGGCGCTTGTACGACCGCTCGCGGATCTCTCCCAAGGTCAACCGTTGCGACATCCGATCACCTCAGCAGCTGGGTACCACATGAACAATCGATCGCGCGGACATTACCGGAGAATGAACGGGCCAAGGTCGACATTCGTCAGCTGTTGCTACTTATCGGTACATTTCTAGAAAACCGGCAATTCGACGGCACCGATGTCGGGAAGTGCGCTGACCCGAACGGGGGACGCATGCCAATGGCCGACCTCGATCGCCGGAGCCTGCTCACCCGCGCGGGGCGCGGCCGCCGAGTGCGCGCACCCCCGCGCACGTAGGCTGTGAGGCATGACTGAGTTCGACGGCCTCCCGGTGCTTCGTTCCCCCGTGGCGATCGCCGCGTTCGAGGGATGGAACGACGCGGCCGACGCATCGACGGCGGCCGTGGAGCACCTCGAACAGGTGTGGCAGGCCAAGGAGATCACCACGATCGACCCGGAGGACTTCTACGACTTCCAGGTCAGCCGACCGACCATCACGATGTCCGAGGGCGAGACCCGGAAGATCGAATGGCCGACCACCCGGTTCACCGTGGCCAGCCCGCCCGGCAGCGACCGGGACGTGGTGCTGATCCGGGGCATCGAGCCCAGCATGCGCTGGCGCACCTTCTGCGAGCAGGTCCTCGAGGTCTGCCACAGCCTCGAGGTCAACCGGATAGTGCTGCTCGGCGCGCTGCTCGCCGACGTGCCGTACACCCGTCCGCTGCCGATCAGCGGCACCGCGACCGACCGTGACGTCGCCGACAAGTACAAGGTCGTGCCCACCCGCTACGACGGTCCGACCGGCATCGTCGGCGTGCTGCAGGAGGCGGCCGGCCGCGCCGAGCTGGACGCGCTGTCGTTCTGGGTGCACGTGCCGCACTACGCCAACAACCCGCCCTGCCCGAAGGCGACCCTCGCCCTGCTCAGCCGCCTCGAGGACGTCCTCGACCTGCCGGTGCCGATGACCGACCTCGCCGAGGAGGCCGACGAGTGGGAGAAGCGCGTCCGAGTCGCCGCCGAGCAGGACTCCGAGCTCGGCGAGTACGTCCGCGAGCTGGAGGAGCGCGTCGGCGACGAGGGTATCCAGCCGCTCACCGGCGACGAGATCGCCAGCGAGTTCGAAAAGTACCTGCGCCGACGGGGCGGCTCGGCCGGTCCGACGGCCGGCTCCTGGTAACTCCCCTCAGTCGAACTCGCCGCGTTTCACTCCGCGCAGGAACAGCGACCACTCGCTCGGCGTGAAGCGCAGCACCTTCTCGGGATCCCGGCTGTTGCGCAGCACCACGCCGTCGGGCGAGACCTCGACCCGTACACCTGTGTCCTTGTCGGAACTCCGCTCATGGTTACTCATCGCACGCCTCCCAAGACGATGAGTAACCAGGCTACTCATTGATCGCGCTCAGCGGCGTGTCGCCTGCGCCACGGCTCACCCGGTACGGCATCCTAGGAACCTAGGGTCTAGGAGGTCGGACATGACGATCAATCCCGGCGCCGCCGAGTTCCCGCACCGCCAGATCGCCGGCCAGCTGCGCGAACGCATCCGGCGCGGCGATTGGCAGCCCGGTGAGCGGCTGCCGTCCATCCCGGCCATGGCGGAGATGTTCGGCGTGGCGAAACAGACGGTCCAACGCACCGTCGACCAGCTGCGGGTCGAGGGCATCCTGATCACCAAACCCGGGTCCGGTACGTACGTCCGCGGCACCCGCCGTCGTCTGAACCGGCTGGCCCGCGGCCGCTACGGCCCACGCCGCGGGTATCACGCCGACCTGGCCGCCCGGTATCGCCAGCAGCTCACCGCGGTCGGCCGCGAACCGGCGCCGCCCGAGGTCACCGACGCGTTCGGCGTCCGCGACGGCACCGAGATGCTGGTCCGCCGGCACATCGTGCGCACCGACGACGCGACGGTCGAGGTCGGCGCGTCCTGGTTCCGGATCGCCGAGGCGACCGGCACCAGCCTGGAACGGCCCGAGGCGTTCGGCCGACCGCTCTACCAGGAGGCCGAGGACGAGCTCGGCAAGCGGTACGCCTCGGCGACCGACACGATCAGCGCCCGGCAGCCCAGCCGCGAGGAGGCGGAGATCCTCCAGATCCGGCCGGACACCCCGGTGCTGCACCTGCTGCACGTGGCCTTCGACGAGACCCGCAAACCGATCGAGGTGGCCCAGGCGACCTGGCCGGGCCCGATGACGACACTGACCGAGGAATACCAGATCCCGGCGCCGTCCCCGGAGCCCGAACCGGGCCCCGGCCTCGCCCTGACCTGACCTGACCTGACCGCGACTATCGCTCCACATTGAAGCGACTCGCGGAGCCCGCGGTGAACTCCTGGTGCATGACCAGCAGGTCCACTCGGCCCAACTCGGGATGGCTGAATGCGCGCGGGACCGTGCCGACCACCTGGAAGCCCAGCCGGCGGTACAGGTCGACCGCAGCCGGGTTCGTCGCGACGACGGCGTTGAACTGCATCGCCGCGTACCCGCGCTCGACCGCCCAGTCGACCGCGGCCCGACACAGCGCCGCGCCCACCCCTCGCCGCCGGCTGTCGGCGGCGACCATGAAGCTCGCCGTGGCGACGTGCGCACCCGGGCCGGGACGGTTCGGGCCCATCTTCGCGGTGCCGAGGATCCGGT
>DASWMR010000474.1:0-2209 GCA_036399635.1 Actinoplanes sp.
GCCGCGCTCGGCGATCAGCGCCAGTACGCGCTCCCGGGCGGCCGCCCAGCCGGGTGCCTCGCGGTCGGGCTGACGCCGGGGGGCGATCGCGGAATGGGCGTCGCCGAGCAGGTCCAGCGCCTGCCGGGTGTCGTCGCCGAGCGCGTCGATCACCTGGCGGGCACCGGCCACCGAGACCCCGCCGACGTCGATCAGCGCCCGGATCAGCCGTAGCCGGCGCAGGTGTTCCTCGCGGTAGTCGGCCTGGTTGGCGGCGGTGGACTCGCCGGGCGCCAGCAGGCCGGCCCGCAGGTAGTACTTGATCGTCGGGACCGGCACGCCGCTGCGCCGACTCAGCTCACCCACTCGCATCTTGCGGTCGACCTCCTCGAGGTGGATAGTGTAACTGTCGATAGCGGATAGCACCGCTATCCGTCTTGGAACACTATCCATTCAGGGAGGAACAAACATGAACGGTTACGTCTCCGCCGAGATCGAGGGCGACTTCGTCGTCTTCCTCATCGGGATGCGCATCAACAAGTGGTGGAAGCTGCACAAGTGGATCCCGGTCGGCGCCGCGATGGGCCCGATGCTCACGGAGCTGAGCCGGCGGCGCGAGCTGGGCCTGCTGCATTTCACGACGTGGATCGGCCCGCGCGGCCCGATGCTGGTGCAGTACTGGCGCAGCGTCGAGCAGCTGGAAGACTTCGCCAAGGACGCACGGCTGCCGCACCGGCCGGCCTGGAAGCGGTGGAACAAGGCCGTCGGCGACAGCGGCGACGTGGGCATCTGGCACGAGACCTACGTGGTGCGCGACGGCGCCTTCGAAGCCCTCTACGGCAACATGCCGACCTCGGGCCTGGCCGCCGCCGGCCAGCCGGTGCCGCTCAGCCGGGCCACCCGGAGCGCGGCCGGGCGGCGCGCTGCGAACGCCGGCCAGCCGGCTCAGCCCAGCGGCTCGAACGCCGCCTGACCGGCCAGCCTGACCGGCCAGCCTGACCGGTCGGCCTGACCGGTCGGCTTGACCGGTCGATCAGCCCAGGAGCTCGTCGGGGAAACACCAGCGCCAGGCCTCGCCCGGCTCGTAGGAGCGCATCACCGCGTGCCCGGTCTGCTCGTGATGCGCCGACATGTGCCGCCGCGGCGACGAGTCGCAGCAGGCGACCAGGCCGCAGGCCAGGCACGCGCGCAGGTGCACCCAGTCGCGGAAGCCGCCGGCCACGCAGGCGGGGCAGCCCTGTTCGTACGGCGTCTGCGGTGCCGGATCGCCGGCTTCCTTGAGGTGTACGCAGGTCAATCGTCACTCCGTCGCAACTGGGATTCTTCGAGGTCGAGTTCGCGCTGGGCCCGGGTGAGCACCTCTTCCGGGATCCGCCCCTCGTTGCGGGCGATCTTGAAGACGTGCCGCTCCGCGCTGATCATCTCGCGCCGCAGCCGACCGTACGCCGCCGACGGAGTCTCCTGCTGTTGATTGCCGAGCCGTTCCCACGCGTTGTTCGACCGGCTGTCGACCAGCCCCCGGAGCCGCTCGACCACCGACACCGGTGCATCACCCGCATTCTCCTCCAGCGCCTGCAGCGCCGCCCGGCCGGCCTGGTGCTGCACGCCCGCCTCGGCCAGGGCGTCCTCGGTGGTGGTGTCCTGCCGCACCCCGAGCCGCCTGGCCAGCCACGGCAGGGTGGTGCCCTGCAGCAGGAGGGTGAGCACGATCACCGCGAAGGCGACGAAGATGAACAGGTCGCGCGGATAGACCGGGACCTTGTCCTCGCCGCTCGGCGGCAGGGTCTGCGCGGCCGCGAGGGTGACCACACCGCGCATCCCGGCCCACGCGATGACCGTCGGCACGGTGACCGGCGGCCGATTCTCCCGGTTTCGGATGCGCGGCAGCAGCCGGGCCAGATAGGTCGCCGGGTACATCCAGATGAACCGGATCGCGATCAGCGCGCCGAGCACCGCCAGGGCGACCGACACGGTCGTACCCACGCCGGTCTCGATGTTGTTGCCGATCTCCCGCAGCTGCAGCCCGACCAGCAGGAACACGACACCTTCCAGGAGGAAGATGAGCAACCGCCAGACCGCGTCCATCTGCAGTCGGGAGGTGGCCGACAGCAGGTACGGGATTCGGTGGCCCAGGTAGAGCCCCGCGATCACCACGGCCACCACGCTGGACGTCTCCAGCTTCTCGGCGACGATCACCACCACGAACGGGGTGAGCAGCGACACCGCGTCG
>DASWMR010000475.1:0-8066 GCA_036399635.1 Actinoplanes sp.
GGAGCCGCGCCGATGTGGTGATCGTCGACGGCGAGCTGCGGCCGGGACAGGCGCGGAACCTGCAGGACAAGGTCCGGGTGCCCGTGGTCGACCGCACCGCCTTGATCCTTGACATCTTCGCCGAGCATGCCCGCACCAGCGAGGGTCGGTTGCAGGTGGAGCTGGCACAGATCGCGTACCAGTTGCCGCGGTTGCAGGGTGCCGGCCGCATGATGTCGCGCGTCGGTGGTGGCCGGGTGGTCGGGGGAGCGGGCATGGGTGTGCGTGGTCCCGGTGAGATGCGCTTGGAGATCCAGCGTCGCCGGTTGCGCCGGCGAGCGGCCGGTCTGCGGGAGCGGGTCGCCGAGTTGGGCCGGCGACGGGACCGTACGCAGCAGCGCCGTACCCGTAACCGGGTTCCCTCCGTTGCGATCACGGGGTATACCAATGCCGGTAAGTCGGCGTTGCTGAACCGGCTCTCCGGGGCTGACGCCCTGACGCAGGATGTCCTGTTCGCGACCCTGGATCCGACGGTGCGCAAGGTGACCGCCCAGGGGCTCCGGTTCACGATCACCGACACCGTCGGCTTCGTGCGGAATCTGCCGCACCAGCTCGTCCAGGCGTTCCGGTCGACGCTGGACGAGGTCACCCGGGCCGACCTGGCGCTGCACGTCGTCGATGCGTCGGCGGCTGACGCGCTCGCCCAGATCACCACCGTCCGCGAGGTGCTGCAGACGATCGGCGCGGGGCAGGTGCCGGAGCTGCTCGTGCTCAACAAGATCGACATCGCATCGCCGGAGACGGTTGCCGCGCTGCGGCGCGCGTACCCGGACGCGTTGCAGGTGTCGGCACTGACCGGCGCCGGGATCAGCGAGCTTCGGGACGCCCTCGCCGGTCGCCTGCGGGAGTTGACCGTCAGGGCTGAGATCAGCGCGTCGTGACCGGCCGCGCCGATCTCACGCTGCAAAGGTCAGCGGCGGCGACACCGCCACGGTGGTCCGTCCAGCAGCACGGCCGGTCATGACCGCGTGGTGGCCGTGACTGACGTGGATCTGGCGATCGTCGGTGCCGGGCCCACCGGGCTCTTCGCCGCCTACTACGCGGGCTTCCGGGGACTCGAGACGACATTGATCGACGCGTTGCCGGAGGCGGGGGGCCAGATCTCCGCGCTGTACCCCGAAAAGATGATTTTCGATGTGGCCGGCTTTCCGGCCGTCCGTGGTCGCGACCTGGTGAGCAACCTGATCGAGCAGGCCGCACAGTTCCAGCCGCAGTATCGGTTGGGCGTCCGCGCCGACGGCTTGGCGTACGGCGCGGACGCCCGGCCGGTGCTCAGCCTCTCCGACGGAGAACACCTGCGCTGCGGGGCTGTTCTGCTCACCGCGGGAATGGGCAGCTTCACCGCTCGGCCCTTGCCGGCGGCGCGGGAGTTCCATGGCACCGGGGTGCGGTACTTCGTGCCGCGCCTCGACGAGCTGAACGATCACGATGTGGTCATCGTGGGCGGTGGCGACTCTGCCTTCGACTGGGCCTGGGCGTTGCGGCCGATCGCTCGGTCCGTCACGATCGTGCACCGGCGTGACAGGTTCCGGGCGCATGCCGGCAGCGTGGCCCGGGTCCGGGCGGCGGAGGTCGACATCATGGTCAACGCCGAGGTGCTCCGGATCGTGGGTGAGCGGCGGGTCACGGCCGTGGAAGTACGGACCGGCGAGGAACTGCGGACGCTGCCGGCCGACACGGTGGTAGCTGCGCTCGGCTTCACGGCGGACCTCGGGTCCCTGGCGGATTGGGGACTGGAGTTGTCGCGCCGTCACGTCGTGGTGGGGACCACCATGGCCACCAACCTGCCCAGGGTCTTCGCCGCCGGCGACATCAGTGACTACCCCGGCAAGGTGCGGCTGATCGCCGTCGGTTTCGGCGAGGCGGCCACCGCCGTCAACAACGCCGCGGTGATCATCAACCCGGCCGCGCATTTGTTCCCCGGCCACTCCAGCGACCACGACTGAACCGGCCGTTCAGCGGTAGTCGGGTACCTCGGTCTCGTGGATGGCTAGTTCCTCGGCACTGGCGCCGCCGCCGGCGGCTCCGGCGTCGTACGCGATGCTGTCCGGTTCGGTGTCGTAGCCGTACCCCTCGTCCGGCTCGACTAGCCGGCCGATCGGTTCGGGTGAGGTGCCGTCGAGCTGGCCGAAGTCGTAGATCGACACTTTGGAGTCGGGATCTGAGGTGGGGCTCTCGCCGTACACGTCGGCGTCCAGGCGTGCCTGGGCCGCGCTCTGCTCGTCGATCGCCTCGTCGGCCAGGACACCGGGCGACTCCAGCGGGTCTTCCGGCTGGATGTCCGGTTCTTCCTGCGACAGGCGGTAGTCCAGCGACTCGCCGGCCCGCTGTTCCGCCGCGGTCGTGCCGAACGCGGCAACAGCTTGCGGCCGATCAGCCGGCAGTGCCGCCGGGTTCGGGCCGTCCGCCCATCGTCCGGTATCCACCTGATCATATGCGGTGGAGTCGTCGTCGGCGGTGCCCGGCAGCCCTTCGGCTTCCGGGTCGGACACCTGGGTGGGGTAGTCGTCGTTTCGCATGGCGGCTGCCTACCCGGTGGCCGGGAACCCATGCCTGCCGTTGCCGGGCGATCGCCGCCCTTACCCGCGGGTCGTCTTCGTGACCCGGTCGAGTGTGGCGGGCTCACCGGACCGCCGGTCGTCCGTGATGGCCGCCATCGCCACAGGGACGAGTGCGACGAGGAGGAACGACAGTGTGGTGAGCGAATGGTGCGGCTGGTGTAGAACCGGCCGGATGGGGCAGACGTCGCCGTGGCTGAATCCTCCCGATCGTTCTCCTATCATCCGGCGCTGGATGGTGTGCGAGCCCTTTCGGTCGCCGCCGTTTTGCTGTTTCACGGCGGTGTGGTTGCGCTCGGTGGTGGTTTCCTCGGCGTGGACGCCTTCTTCGTCCTCTCCGGATTCTTGATCACCTCGTTGCTGCTCGCCGAACACCAGCGTTCCGGGCGCATCGATCTGCCGGCGTTCTGGGCGCGCCGGGCCCGCCGGCTGTTGCCGGCGTTGCTGCTCGTTCTCGGCGTCGTGGTGGTCGTCGCCCGCTGGACGGTGCCCGCCGAGGAGCTGCCGGCCCTGCGCCTGGACGTCCTGGCGGCGATCGCCTACTTCGCCAACTGGCGGATGATGAGCCGTGGTGGCGGTTACTTCGCCGAGACGGCGGCGCCGTCGCCGGTGCAGCACACCTGGTCGCTCGGCATCGAGGAACAGTTCTACCTGTTCTGGCCGCTGCTGGTGGTGGCATTGCTGATGCTGGCCCGCCGCCACGGCCGAGCCGTGCTGCTGGTGGTGTGCGGCGCCGGTGCGGCCGGGTCCGCGTTCGCCGCGGCGCTGCTGTTCGATCCGGCCGACGTGGACAGGGCCTACTACGGCACCGACACCCGGGCGATGGCCTTGCTGACCGGGGCAGGGCTGGCCGTCGCGCTGGCCGGGCGCACGGCCGGCGCCGAGGTCCGGCCGATGGCCCGGCGACTGCTGGGTGCGTGCGCCGTTGGCGGCGTCGTCGTCACCGGCTGGCTGTGGGTCTACGCCGACGGGGCCGATCCGTGGCTGTACCGGGGCGGTTTCGCCGTCGCGGCGCTCGCCGTCGTCGCCGTCGTCGGCCACGCCGTGATGTGCCCCCGTTCGCCGACGGCGCGATTGCTGGCCATCGCCCCACTGGTCTGGCTCGGGCGAATCTCGTACGGCGTCTACCTGTGGCACTGGCCGCTGTTCCAATGGCTGAATGCCGAACGCACCGGCCTGACGGGTCCAGGTCTGCTGGCGGCCCGGTGCGGGGCCGCCCTGGCCGTCGCCACGGCGTCATATCTGCTTGTCGAGCAGCCGATGCGGCACGCGCGGTGGAGCCACCGGCCGGCGCTGACACCGACGGTGGCCGGCGGCGCGATGGCGGCGACCGCGGTGCTCGCCGTGCTGGCGACCGTGCCGCCGCCCGCACCTCCCGCTCCGACCATCGACCTGGATCAAGCCCTCGCCGTGCCCACCGCCGAAGCGCGGCCGCGCACGCCGCCGCCGACCGGGGCGACGACGCCGCTCCCGATGCAGCGTCCCGGCCGCCGTTCCGGCGACAAGCCCCGGATCAGCATCTTCGGTGACTCCGTCGCCTGGTCGCTCGGCACCTACCTGCCTGCACAGACGAAGCTCGACATCGAGACCCGAGGCGTGCAGGGCTGCGGCATCGCCCGCCTGCCGGAGATCCGCTACATCGGCTTCGCGCACTCCAACTATCCCGGCTGCGACACGTGGGACCGCCGCTGGCGCAAGAATGTGCGCACGGACGACCCGGACGTGGCGGTGATCCTGCTGGACCGCTGGGAACTGATGGACCGCAAACTCGACGGGCGGTACCGGCACGTCGGCCAGCCGGACTACGACGCATACCTGCGGAAGGAACTGGATCTGGCGATCGGCATCGTCACCGCCCAGGGCGCGCTGCCGGTGTTGCTCACCGCGCCTTACACCCGTCGCGCGGAACGGCCCGACGGCGGGTTGTGGCCGGAGGACCAGCCGCAGCGGGCCGATTCGTGGAACGCCCTGCTGCGTGCGGCAGCCGAGCGCCATGGAGCCGTGGTCATCGACCTCAACCGCCGGGTCTGCCCGGACGGCGAGTTCACCTGGCGAGCCGGCGGGGTGCGGATCCGCAGCGACGGCCTGCACTTCACCCCGGAGGGGGTACGCCGGTACATCGCGCCGTGGCTGCTCCCGCAGTTGGCCCGGCTCGCAGTGCGGGGGCCGGTGAGCTGAAGACCGAAGAAGCTAGGTATATGTGGGCGCAGAGTGGGGATTCACCGCGAATGGCCAAGGTCACTGCCGCGTCTGTCGCGGCGTCCAGTGAGTG
Organism: Actinoplanes sp.; assembly: GCA_036399635.1. Lineage (GTDB taxonomy): Bacteria > Actinomycetota > Actinomycetes > Mycobacteriales > Micromonosporaceae > Actinoplanes. The sequence continues at coordinate 4,870 of DASWMR010000475.1, forward strand.
GATCGACGCGAGCGGCGTACGACAGCCAGGCGGCGAGGTGCACGCTTGGCAGCCCGGTAAGAACCAGACCGTGTGCGGTTTGGCGTTGAGCCGGTCACGGCTGCGGCGGTTTTCGCATGTCCCCTTCGACTTTCGGGCGACCGACCAAGTCACCGCCGACGATGAGGTGCGCTACATCTGCCCGCGCTGCGTCGCCGCATCGACCCGACGCGATGAGCGGTCCTGGTCCCGTATTGCTCCTCGTCCCTGAAGTCGAGGCCGCCCGGCAGTAGCCTCCGCGGGAGGACCCGCCGTTTTACGCGGTGGCCTCCGGCTGGCTTTCCTCGACCGGACGGCCGGTGTCGTCCACGAGACCGGGGGCCATGCTGCCGCCGTGCGCCTCCTGCTCGGGATGCTCCTGCTCAGGGTGTGGTGAGTTGCCCTCCTCGACCGGCGGGCGGCCCGATCCCTGCAGTTCGTCGTCATTCTTGGTCATCTGCGAGTGATACCCGCGTCGAAGAAATTCAGTCAGGCAAGTCCGAGCCTCCACCCGAAGCGCCGATCAGCCCGTTTGGCGGCCCGCATGCCGGGTAGTCGGCGGTGCCCACGACGACGATCAGGAGATGTCATGAGTGAACAGCGGGCGGGGTCCGATGAGCGACCGATCGAGCGGGGAGCAGCCGAGGAGGCAAGCGGCACTCCGCTGACGCCGACTGAGGAGCGGGCGCGGCGCAGGCCGCCGAGCGAGCCGGAGCCGGGTCGCGAAGGCGGACCGGATCGAGCCGGCTCGGGGCAGTGAACGCCCAGCGCCGAGGCGTCGCTGATGTCTGACCGGTCAGGTCGTTCCTTCGTACCGGACGTAGCCTTTGGGCCCCGGCGCTTCGGCGCCGGGGCCCACGTGATTCAGGTGTCCGTCGGCCAGCCGGCCCGGACCACCAGCACCTTGGCGACATCGGCGATGGTCCGGCGTGATTCCGTGGCCATCTTGCGGAGGATGCTCAGAGCATCGTCAGGTGTGCACTGCTGTTCCGCCATGATGATGCCCCTGGCCTGCTCGAGGACAAGGGGACTGGACGCCGAAGCCCACAATGCCGCTTCGGCGTCCATAACGGGTGTCCACTCGTGGGCGGATGGCGTCACGGGCGGGTGACGGCCCGGCGGGTGGTGAGCAGGCCGAGGGCGATCATGCCGAGCCCGAGGAACAGGTGCAGCCAGTCGTCTGCCGGGTTCAGCGGGACGAAGTTGGCGGAGCTGTCCTGGCCGATCACCAGGCCGTAGAGCCAGAGGGCCAGGTAGACGGCACCCCCGCCGATGAGGTAGGTCCGGGCACCGGAAACCGTGCGGGCCATGGCCAGGCCGGCCAGGCCGAACAGCAGGTGGACGATGTTGTGCAGGACGGACACCTGGAACAGACCGAACAGCTTGGCGTCGGAGTGGTGCCCGGCGAAGGACATGCTGCTGTAGTCGCTGGTGATGCCCGGAATGAAGCCGAGGACGCCGACCAGGAGGAAGACGACCGCGACGGCCAGCGCCGTGGTCTGCACCAGGTGGCGGGCCGAGGTGACATTGCTTGCGCGGGAGCTGCTGACCATTTTTCCACTCGCTTTCCTAGGGATGCCTCCGGCTTCCCAGGTTCGAGTGTCAACTAACGTGTTCAGTGCCGGGTTTCGATGATTGCCGCAGGCCGCGCACCCCGGCGGCGTCGATCAGGGCGCAGCCGTGCAGATCCAGGTGGATCCGGAACCGGGACAGATCTTCATCCGCCTGCTCCTACTCGTCTCATGGGTCGACCGGGGCCCGCATGCCCGGGCGGATGTCGTTCATGCACGTGCTCACGGGCGCGACCATGTCGAACGGCGCGGTGGTCGTGCCCACCCGCAGATCGGGGCCGCTCCCGCCCAAAAACCTGGATTAACCAAAATATTCGTGGGAATCCGAGTCCGCCAATTTCCTAATGCTCGCCATGATTCACGGACGTCATTTTCTCGCGCGGATGTGTGAGTTCCTGAAGTCGGGGGTAAACGGCTCCTGCCGAAAGCGGTTGAGGCTTCGGCTCTCCCCTTGGCACCACTGATGAGCTAGAGGAATGGTAATCATGACTACGACCACGCGTGGAAACAACGACAGCAAGACGGTCGTGCGGAACCGTTCGCACGGCGACGAAACCAAGCCGTCCTACAAGACCACCGAGTTGATCATCTACGTGCTTGCCGTCATCGGCGTGCTGATCGCCTCGAACGTGGTCGGCGATCGTGCGAACAACGACGGCAGCGACATCTTCGCCGCGGACAAGGCGTGGTGGTTCATCACCCTGCTCACCATCGGTTACCTGATCAGCCGCGGCCTGGCGAAGTCCGGCAGCCGCAGCAGTGACAACGACCCGCGTACCGACGCACACAACCACTGATCCTTCGTTAGCTCAAGGCCCCGGCGGGCCCGGCCGAATCGGACATGGCCGCCGCCGGGGCTTTGCCAGGGGTCCGCTCCCTCGACCGTGGCACGCTCATACTTTCGGCTAGCCAAGGCTCGCCTTTTCGGCTAACCTCTTTGGCATCGGTCAAGAAGGTGCCGAGCCCCGACGTGCAATGAGACGTTGCGGTTCGCTCGCCCCCTTCGGCCCGGGGAGTCTCGACGCGATCGCTCGTCTCGCATGTCACATGCCTATGACGCTCCGCGCCGCGAGGAGACACCATGCGGACAACGACAGTCGCCCCGACCGGCTCCCTGTTGCCGGAAGCTGCTGCCCACCTACGCTCAACCCACCGTACCGAAGAGGACGAGCTTGCCGGCCGGCTCATGTTGGCCTTGTCCGCGCTCCCGCCGTCCCACCCGGACCGGCCGTCCCTCCGTGAGCAGGTCATCGAGGCGTGGCTGCCGATGGCCTACCGGCTCGCCCGCCGTTACGCCCGGCAGGGTGACATGGTCGACGACCTGCGCCAGACGGCGACCATCGGCCTGATCAAGGCGGTCGACCGGTTCGACGCCGACCGTGGCATCGACTTCTTGGGCTTCGCCATCCCGACCATCATCGGCGAGCTCAAGCGCTACTTCCGTGACCGGACCTGGTCCGTTCGGGCCCCCCGCCGGCTACAGGAGATGCGACTCGCAATCGGGCACGCGCAGGCCGAACTTGGTCAGACCTTGGGCAGGTCGCCCACGGTCGCCGACATCGCCGCCCACTTGAACGCGTCCGAGGAAGAGGTGCTGGAAGGCCTCGA
>DASWMR010000476.1:0-2126 GCA_036399635.1 Actinoplanes sp.
CGTCAGCAGGATCGGATACCGCCGTTGCGGCTCCCGGCGCTGCAACGCCTGCGCAGTCAGCCGGCGCCCGACCCCGGCCAGGAACCGGCGCCGCTCCGCCGGCAGGTCCGACAGGTCCATCGTGTGCGCGTCGAGCCGGCGCAGGTACGCCAGCTTCTCCAGCTCCGCTTTCACCGCGGCGGGACTCGACGACGTCGGCCCCACCCCCAGCCAGGCCAGCGGGGTACGCCCCAGGTATGCGTCCGACACCAGCAGCAGGTCCAGCTCGGCCCGGCGCCGCTCGGAGAGCAGGTGCTCGACCCGGGCCCCGGTTTCCTCCCGCGCCCTGGCTCGGGCCGTGGCCACGTGCTCGAGCAGATAGACCACACCCGGCCGGGCCACCCGGCCCGAGATCAGGAACTCGCACGCCAGCCGGAACAACAACTTCGGGGAGTCGTGCTCCATCGCCCGGGCGAACAGGAACTCGTCCAGCTCCTTCCACTCGGCGGCATCTGTCGTACGCCACCCCGCGTACGCGGCGATCTCCCGCAGATGATCGGTACGGGTCTGGCTGCGGGCGCCGTATTCGCGCAGCTCGCCCATCGGTACGCCCAGGCGCTGTGACAGCCGGCCCACCGCTGCGGCCGGCGCCGAGCTCACGTCATCCGGGACGTAACCCAGCCACGGCAACGCGCACAGCTGGACCGCCGCGCCGAGCACGTTGCGGCCCGTCCGGAACTTGCGCAGGAACGCCTCGTCCGCGTCCGTGAGCGTGAAATGCCGAATCAACTCCACCCGGCCGATCTCCGGGAACGACCGTAACCGTGCCATCTCGTCCTCGGAGAACACATCTCGAGTCGCCATGAACCCACCACCCTGCCATCGACCGTCACCAAACGGACGGCAGGTTACGGGCGGGTCAGACCAAGATTCAACGCCAGATCCTTAGCGTTGTTTTTTCGCTGGAAGCTACGGGCGCCCCAACTACGTGCACTTCTACGGCACCCACTCCGTCGACACCGACGGCTACCGGCCGCTGCGGCTGGCCGAGGTCACACGAGCAAGCATCTGACCGAGCCCAGGCTGAGACCTTCGAATATGAGCGGTCGGTCTCGGTGTGCTCTTGCTCGACAACGCGATGCCGGGCTTCGCGTCGAAGGTTGGCCAAATATTCGATCCGCCAGTTCTCGTCGGCGGGCCGAAGGCGAGCTTCGGCACCACCGGTGCCTGTGTGGGGGTGAGCTCCTGCCGGAGCCCGCGGCGTGTCCGGTTGAGGCGAGGTGGAGCAGCGACAGAGCCGGCGACTGGTGAGTGCCGGTGGGCGGCGGGGCGGGCAAGCAACGAGCCGCGCCCCGGCCGCCGACTTCTCAGTCGACGACGATGCCGCCGGTGAGGTTGGCGATGGCTCCGGTCATCGCGCCGGCTCGATCCGAGGCGACGAACGCCGCCACATCGGCGATCTCCTGCACCGTCGGAAGCCGCTTGCGAAGGGTCAGCGACGCCATCCGAGCCTGGAACTCGTCGCGGCTGATCCCGTAGGCGTCGGCGTGCAGGCCGTAGACCTCGGTCAGCTGCGGTGTCTCCGGCATTCCCGCGGCGTTTAGGCACACGACTCGTACGCCGGCCGGGCCCAGCTCGGCGGCGAGCCCACGGGACATCGATTCAACGGCGGCCCAGGCCGGAGCCATGCCGCCCATGCGCGGCGTCGCCGTACGGGACGGTGATGCGGTAATGGTCAGGATCACTCCTGAACTTTGCCGACTCATGCGCCGTCCGGCGGCCCGCGCGGTCACGAAGTTGGAGATGGTGTAGGCGACGACCGGTCGTTGGAAGTCCTCGACCGGGAGATCGATCAGCGACCGCCCCTGAATGCCCGTCTGCGGCAGACTGGTCGCGTTGAACGATATGTCGATCGACCCGGCGGTCGCGATCACCGTGTCGGCATGGGTCTCGACGGCGTCAGCGTCTGATGCGTCCACATGGGCGATCTCGGCGCTGCCGCCGGCCGCCCGGATCCGATCAGCGACCTCCTCGAGCTCGGGCCGCTTGCGCCCGGTGAGGAACAGTCGCGCCCCCTCGGCGGCGAAGGTCCGTGCGACCACGCCTCCGATGCAGCCGCCCGCGCCGTAGATGACCGCGTTCTTGTG
>DASWMR010000477.1:0-5353 GCA_036399635.1 Actinoplanes sp.
CATGGCCTGGATACTGCCAGCGGGGTACGACAAAAGCCCGGGCGAGAGGATGGCGTCGTGCGACCGATTTCACTTCCTGACGTGGCGTATGGGGCAACCGCCGTACGTCCCGACTGGCCAGACCTGCCGGAAAGCCTGCGGCAGGCGATCTCGGCGCGGCTCGGTGCGCCGGTCGTCGCCGCACGAACCGCAGGCGGCGGCTTCACCCGCGCGTTCGCCGCGGTTCTCACGACGTCCGCTGGGCTCAGCGCGTTCGTCAAGGCCGCATCCTGCCAAGACCCAAATTCCCGGTCGTACGCCCGGGAGGCCTCGATCACCCAGTCGTTGCCCCCAGCCGTCGTGGCGGCGCGACCGCTCTGGACGATTGTCGAGTCCGGCTGGTACGTCGTCTTCCTGGAGGCGATCGACGGCCACGTCCCTGCCCTGCCGTGGGATCCGACCGAGCTGTCCGCGGCACTGGCAGCCTGGCGCACGGCAGCCGAAGCGCTAGCCGAGCCACCACGGGACATATTGGACGTCGGCCTACCGCCGCTTCCGGAGATTCTGCGCGGCGAGATGTCCTGGTGGTCGGAGATCGCCGCGGGTCGGGAGCCGATGCCGGCAACGGCACGCGACACGGTCGCCGCAGCTCGACTGGACGAGCTGGCGGCGCTGGAGCGGGCACTGCCCGAGCTGGCCGCGGGCACCGGGATGACCCACGGCGACCTGCGGATCGACAACGTGCTGATCACTCCTGACGGCCGGGCCAGACTCTGCGACTGGACGTGGCCGTGTCTCGGAGCACCCTGGTTCGACACGGTGACCCTGCTGATCAGCGCCTTCGCGAGTGGGCTCGACGCGGACGCGTACCTGGCAGACTGGAACGCCCCAGCCGAAGGTGTCGACGGCGCCCTCGCCGCACTGTCCGGATACTGGCTGATGCACGCCGCCGGCGGCCCCAGCAGCGCCTCGCCGCACAGCCGGCAGCACCAACGATTCAGCGGCCAGCAGGCACTGGCCTGGCTGGCAGACCGCCGCGGATGGCCGCCATGCTGAGGGGGATCCGCCCGCACATGGACCCGCCTCGGCCGTAAAGCCGGCCGCCAGGCTGAGCCCACATTGCCATGCCGCGTTCACCGCCGCTCAGCCCTGCTCCCCCCGCTCAGCCCGACCCCCGCGGTGCGCGCGGCGGAGGCCTGGCCAAGCCGGGCAGGCGCGCGCCCACCGCAACCCCGCGCTCAGCGCCCACGCGCCCACCGCAACCCGCGCCCAGCCAACCGCCGCGCCCCAGCTCACGCACTCGACGCGGGCCCCGCGCTCAACCGGCCTCCGCGTGAGCAGGGACGGCGGTTTGGTGGGCAGTAGCGGTGCTGGTAATCTGATTCATCGCGTGTGGTGACGCGCCGTTGTTCGCTGTTTCGGCAGCCGTCCACTCCGGTGGGCGCTTCGGTGGCCACCGCTAGAGACCATTTCCGAACCACTAGTCAGGACAAGGCTGTCGCGTGGCGAACATCAAGTCCCAGATCAAGCGCAACCGGCAGAACGAGAAGGCCCGTCTGCGCAACAAGTCGGTCAAGTCGTCGCTGAAGACCGTTATTCGCAAGCTCAATGAGGCGAGCGAGGCCGGCAACGTCGAGACGGCTACCGCGCTGCTGCATGTCGCCTCCCGTCAGCTCGACAAGGCTGCAAGCAAGGGCGTCATCCACAAAAACCAGGCGGCCAACCGCAAGTCGGCCATCGCCAAGCGGATCGGCTCGTTGTCGGCGTCTGCCTGATTCGTCAGGTTCCGGCGCGGCAGCATCACAGCGGTCCGCGTCAACGCTCGCCTAGCGGCCGAGCGGGTCAATCGACCACACCCGGGCATCGCCGGACCAGTTCAGGTCCGCGGCGGTGCCCGGTGGCGTTTCCGTCAGGTGCGACGAGCTGCATGGTGCGAATTGCGACGGACGTTCTGCGGACGCCGCCAGCCACCACCTGGGTCACGCCGCAGCCCTCGTGGTCCGGCCTGACAGGGGCCTAGCTCTACCCGTCGTGGCTGAGCCCGCAGGCGCGCATGGCGCGTTCTATTCGTAGCGGCGGGTGGCGGACTGCCGCAACCACTGCTCCTGGACCTCGACGCGGTCGCCCCAAGGTCGTTTGGGCGGACCGCCGCGGCCGTGCTCGGTCCTGCCCGACAGACGCGACGCGGGATTCTCGGTCATGGGAATGCCGGCAGCCGCGGCAGGGCGGACACCACCCCCAGGCACACCGCCCGGACCAGTGTCGGTTGAACGCAGCGAGGCGGCCGGAAGCGAAGCTGGCCCGAGCGAAGCTGGCCCGAGCGAAGCGGACCCCGGCCCAGTGCGACCGAGCGGGATGGGACGGGTCTCGGCAGCATCGAGCGGTGGCGGGCGAGTGTCGGCAGGGTGGAGCGAGGTGGAGTTGGTCGCCGGGGGGTGGGCTGCGCGGGCCAGGGAACCGGCGATCACGTCGTTCAGCTTTACCATGAGGGCGACCAGGGCGGGCAGCACCAGGACGCCCCACCAGCTGACCAGCTCGGCGAGTGCGAGCAGCAGGCCCAGCGCGATGGCGCCCTCGAGGAACACGAAACAGAGAAAGCCGCTGGGCGTCAGGTGCCGCAGGCAGAGCATGCGGGCGTAGAGCGGCCGGCGCTCCTCCACGGACGGCCGCTCGGCGCGGCGGGCGCGGGTCATCGGGCGCCGCCCGCACGGCGGGCCGACGCGACGGCGAAGAGCGCCTGCTCGAGGGCGTAACCCCGGTCTTCGGCACCACCCTTGACGGCGGCGTTGCAGTCGGCGGCTGCCCGCATCGCGTCGACGAGGCCTTCGGGCGTCCAACCGCGGGTACGCTCCTGGGCGCGCTTGATTTTCCAAGCTGGCATGCCGAGAGTCGTCGCCATCTGGTAAGGATTGCCACGGCCGGCCGACGCCACCCGGGCCACGGTGCGAACGCCGTCGGCGATGGCATCGGCGATCGGCACCGGGTCGACGCCGGTGTGCAGCGCCCAGCGCAGCGACTCGAGCGCGCCCGGCAGGTCGCCGATCATCACGGCGTCGGCCACGTGATAGCCGCTGACCTCGGCGCGGCCCCGGTAGTACCGCGCCACGACCGCCTCGGTGATCTTGCCATCGGTGTCGGCGAGCAGTTGCGAACAGGCCGCGCTGATCTCCCGGAGGTCGTTGCCGACGGCTGCCAGCAGCGCGGACGCGGCACTGTCATCGCAGCGGCCCCCGTTGCGGCGGAACTCGCTGCGGATGAACGCGGTCAGCTCGCCCTCCCCGCGGAGCTTCGCGACCGGCACGACCGTGGCACCGGCGGACCGTAGCCCGTCGGCCAGCGCCTTGCCCTTGGCACCGCCCAGGTGGGTCACGATCAGCGTGACGTCAGGATCGGGCACCTTCGCATACGCCACGAGGGCGGTGATCAGGTCCTTCCGGGCATCCTGTCCACTGCGGATCACCAGTACCCGGCGGCCGCCGAAGAGCGACGGGCTGAGCATTTCGGCCAGCTCACCCGCGGCCAGCGCCCCCGCTTCGTACTCCCGGACGTCGGCGCCGGGCTCGAAAGCCCGCGCCGCGGCGACCGTCTGAGTGACCGCGCGGGCGGCGAGCAACTCCTCGTCGCCTTGGACGAGCACTAGCGGGTCGGGCGGTGCGGTGTTCACGCTCAATATCGTTGCACGAGAGGTTGACGTTTCCGCGCGACTCACTCCTACGCGCCGACTGGGCGATCACCGAATGCGAAAGGAGACATATCGGCGTACGGGCATGTCCGCGCGGACGTAGGGTGGCTCGATCAGCCCTGCGGCCTCTCCGGCAGGCACTGATGACCCTGTCGGACATCGAAATTGGGCCATCGACGCGGACCGGGCCCAAACGGACGACCCCGGGCGTGTCGGCACCGGGGCCCGCCGGCATCAGGGCGCGCGGGCTCAGCACGCCGGGCTCAGCACGCCGGGCTCAGCACGCGGGCTCAGCACGCGGGCTCAGCACGCCGGAATCAGGCCGTGTCCTACATCTCGGGTGGATCGCCGCGAGCGACCACGGCCATCCCGCGGCGGGTCACCACGGCGGCCAGGTCACCCATCTGGTCGGTACGCAGCACCCGCGTGCCTCCACCGGCCAGCAGCGCGAGCAACGGAGCGTTCGGGTGGCCGTAGTCGTTGTCCCGGCCCACCGAGACCAGTGCCACGCTCGGGTCGATCTCGCCCAGGAACCGAGGCGACTGATAGGCCGATCCGTGGTGTGCCACCTTCAGGACGTCCGCCCGGATGGCCTCCGGTCCGAGGTGGTCGAGCAGTTCCTCCTGCTCCTCGGTCTCGGCGTCGCCGGGCAGCAGGACAGTGCGGCCGAGCACTCGCGCGCGCAGCACCAGTGAGTTGTTGTTCGGGTCGGAGCTGGTTCCGTGCAGCGGCTCGAACGGCCCGATCACCGTCAGCTGGAGGCCACCCACCGCATAGGACCACCCTGGGCCGACAACGTGCACCGGCACCCGGCCGGCCGCGGCCTGGACCGCGGACCGCCCGCCGGGTGGATCCGGCCAGTCCGGGCCGACCACGGCGCGCACGTCCCGGCCGCGGAACACGCCGCGCACGCCGCCGATGTGGTCGACGTGGAAATGGCTGACGACGAAGAGCACCACCTGCCGCACCCCGAGCCGCCGCAGGCAGTGGTCCACCGCGTTCGGCTCGGGCCCGGCGTCGACCACCACCGCGCGGCCGGGACCCGCCGGCAGGACGATCGCGTCGCCCTGCCCGACCGCACAGGCCACCACGGCCCAGTCCGCCGGCGGCCAGCCGGGGGCGAGCACCCGGATCGGCAGTGCCCCGAGCACGCCGCCGAGCGCCACGATCGCGACGAGCCGCCGGACGAGCGGCCGCCGGGCGGCGATGAGCAAGGCGATCGTGATCGCCGCAAGCAGCAGCGCCCCCAGCACGCCGCCCGGCCACGGCACCGCGGCGGCCGGCACCCGGGCGCCGTACGTGGCCACCAGCACCAGCCACTTCGCCGGCCAGTACCCGAGCCAGGCCGTGCCCGTGGCGGCCGCCGGCCAGACCGGCGACAGCACCGCGGTCGCCACGCCGAGCAGCGTGGCCGGGGCGATGGCGGGCACGACGAGCAGGTTCGCCGGCACCGCAACCAGGCTGATCGCACCGGACAGCCCGGCGACCACCGGGCCACACGCCACCTGCGCCGCAGCTGGGACGGCCAACGCCTCGGCCGCCCCCGGCGGCCAGCCGCGACGGCGCAGCGCGTCGCGCCACCTCGGCGCCACGAGCAACAGGCCCGAGGTGGCCAGGACGGACAGCGTGAACCCGGCGTCGGCCGCCAGCTCGGGGTCGATCAGGATCAGCACGGCGACCCCGGCTCCGAGG
>DASWMR010000478.1:0-10570 GCA_036399635.1 Actinoplanes sp.
TCGACGAGCGGTATGCCCGGGAATGGCTCGAGCAGCAGGCCGCGTCCGGGCTGCTGAGCGTGCGCGGCGACGAGTTCGGCCTGGTCGGCGGGGTCGCCGCGGTGCTGCTGGACGAGGGCGGGCCGGATTATCTCGGCACCGCCGGGGAGTTCGCGCTCGGACTCGGGCTGCTCACCCCGCGGGTGATCGAGGCGTTCCGGACCGGGGCGGGCGTGCCTTACGCGGATTACGGCCGGCACATCCGGCACGGGATTGCGGCCTTCAACCGGCCGATGTTCGCCCACCTGCTCACCGCCGAGTGGCTACCCGCGGTGCCCGAGATTGAGGCGCGGCTGCGGGCGAACCCCGGCGCCCGGGTGCTCGACCTAGGCTGCGGCACCGGATATTCGTCAGTGGCGATGGCGCTCGCCTACCCGACGATCACCGTGCGCGGGATCGACCTGGACGAACGATCGATAGCCGAGGCGCGGGCCGCCGCGGCCGCCGCCGGGGTGGCCGACCGAGTCACGTTCACCCTGGGCGACGCCGCCTCGGTCGACGGCGAGTTCGAGCTGGCCGGTGAAATGATCGTGCCCGGTCACAATCGGCCCGGGTCCGGTAGTTCGGTGTGCCGTCGTCGCTACGGTTATCGCGTGTCTGGAATCCCGTGGTGGGCGCTGCCCCTGACCGCCGTCGTGTTTACGCTGGCCGGGGCCGGTCTCGCCCAGCTCGTAACGGCCCGTGACGACCTGGTGCGCTCCCGACGGAAGCGCACCCGACGATGGTACGAGGAGCGCCGCGCCGCCTACGTTCAGTTGCTAGCCGTCTTCGAGCGGGACACGGCCCGCCTGCGCGCCGCCTCCGAGGCCGGCGAGAAACCGCCACCCGCTCTGGTCTACGTCGACGAGGTCGGCCCCGCGCTGATGCTGGTGCGGCTCCTGGCCTCCGGCTCGGTCCGCAGCGCCGCCCTGGCGGTGCACATGCTGCTGCAGAAGCTGCACGGCGAGATGAACCCGGCCGCCGTCTCCGGGGTGCAGCCGCAGACCCACTTCCGCGAGCTGCTCGCCCAGGTGCCCCTGGTGGTGCAGCAGTTCGAGGCGGCGATCCGCGAGGAGCTCGGCATAGACCCGGAGGCGCAGGTGCGGCCGGTGCTGTCCGATTCCGGCCGCCGTCCTCTGATCCGCCGCCGGCCGGCGGACGAGGCGGAGAGCGTCGAGCCGGGTCATCGGTGACCGGGACGCGGCTGCGCGGCGTCCTGTTCGACCTCGACGACACCCTGCTCGACCAGCGCACCGCCGTCCGTCAGGCACTGGACGCCTGGCTGCCGACGCTGGGCGTCGCGTCCACGCCCGAGCTGTATGCGCTCTGGCCCAAGGTGCAGGAACCCCATCTCCAGGCCTGGCGCGAGCGCCGCATCTCCTTCGGCGAGCAGCGGCGCCGCCGGCTCCGCGACTTCCTTCCGGCAATTCGGGTGCGGTACGCCGAGGAGCAGCTGGACGAGATCTTCGAGGAGGGCTACCTGCGGTCGTACGAGGCCGTCTACCAGGTCTTCGCCGACGTGGACGCCGCGTTGACCGCGGTTGCCGCCGCCGGCCTGGTCCCGGCCGTGCTGACCAACGGCACCACCGCCCAGCAGCACGACAAGCTTGCCCGGGTCGGCCTCGCCGGCCGGGTCGGGCCAGTCTTCACGGTCGACGACCTGGGCGTGGCCAAGCCCGACCCGGCGGCGTTCCGGCTGGCCTGCGACCGCTGGGGCCTGCCGCCGGCCGCGGTGTTGAGCGTCGGCGACAACCATGCGTTCGACGTGCTCGCGGCGCGTCGCGCCGGCCTGCGCGCCGCCCACCTGGACCGCCGCGACGAGGGCCCGCACGACGACCCGCACCGCCTCCGCTCGCTGACCGAGCTGCCCGCCTTTCTTGGCCTAGCTCGCTGGTCCGCGGCCTAGCTCGCTGGTCCGCGGCCTAGCTCGCTGGTCCGCGGCCTAGCTCGCTGGTCCGCGGCGTAGCTGGTCAGTGGTCTAGCTGGCTGGTCCGCGGTGCGTTACTGGTCGTCGAGGAATAGCTCCTCGATTTTGCGGTCGAAAAGCCTGGCCAGGCGGAAGGCGAGGGGCAGGCTCGGGTCGAACTTGCCCGTTTCGATGGCGTTGATCGTCTGCCGGGACACGCCGGCGCGCTGGGCCAGGTCGGCCTGCGTCCAGCCGCGGTCGGCGCGGAGGTCGGTGATCCGGTTCTTCATCGGTATCGGATTCTGCCGACGAAGAAGGCGATCATGAACACCACCCCCATGAGGCCGGTGAGCGCGGCGATGCCGTCGGTGCCTTCGTTGGCGACGAGGTCGGCGGCGTCCGCGACGACATAGGCGAAGCCGACGACCCACCCCACGCCGAGGGTGACGGCCAGCGCATCCAGCATGATCTTCCGCTGCAGCTCGTCGATCACCCGGAGATAGCGCGTGATGGCGATGATCCAGCCGACGCCGACGGCGAGGTTGAGCGCCACGGCGGCCCAGCTCGCCACCGGCTGTTCCAGATCCCACAGGTGGCGAGGACCAAACGTGGCCAGCGCGACGCTCGCCGTCCAGGCGCCCGTCCAGAGCGCCAGCCGAGCGGTCCCCTTCATCTCGTTGAGTGCTTGCACGTGCCCTCCTCCGCCGCAGTGTCAAGTACACTTGACACGCTACGCGGGCCATCCTGTGGTGTCAAGCGTACTTGACACCACTACGGGTCAGTGGGGCCGGGGGCGAACGAGGTCAGCTTGAGGCGGCCCAAATGTTTAACACATCGACAAATGTCAACGGATCTGTTGCGGCTGGGACGCTAGGCTCCTAGCATCGGGGCAATTCCGCATTGACGCTTGCAAAAGCGGACCAGTCCACCGTGGACGCTCTGGCGACGACGGTGCGGAGCAGATCTCCTAGATTGGACGGACATGCGAAGGCGAAACCTCGCGCTCTCTCTGGCCGCCACGGCGGCTATCGCTCTGGGCGGCGGCGTCCTCACCGCGCTCCCCAGCGGCGCGGCCACCGCCGGCGACCCGGTTGTCAATCCGGCGACCGTGCCCTCGGGCACCATCTGGTCCGGCTCCGGCCAGTGGGACAACTACACCGCCAACGGCTACACGATCTACAACAACGTGTGGGGTTCCGGTGCCGGCACGCAGACCACCTGGGCCAAGAGCATCCCCAGCAACTGGGGTGTGGAAGCCAACCACCCGCGCACCAGCGGCATCAAGACCTACCCGAACATGAGCTACACGCTCAACCGCACGCTGAGCTCGCTGAGCACGCTCACCAGCTCGTACAACGTCACGGTCCCGACCGACGGCGACTTCGAGACGTCGTACGACATCTGGGCCAACAACAACGCGTACGAGATCATGATCTGGACCAACAAGTACGGCGCGGTCGGCCCGATCGCGGAGTCCTACGACGCCAACGGCGCGGTCCCGACTGCGGCGAACGTCAACGTCGGCGGCGCCACCTGGAACATCTACCGCGGCTCCAACGGCGCCAACGCGGTGTTCTCGTTCGTGCGCACCTCCAACAGCAACTCCGGCACGCTCAACGTGCTCGCAATGCTCAACTGGCTGCGTACCAGCAACTGGTGGGGCGACGTCACCCTGGGCCAGTTCCAGTTCGGCTACGAGATCTCCGGCACCGCCGGTACGTCCGATTTCGTGACCAACAGTTACTCGCTCAACGTCAGCTGACGCCGGCGGCCGGTCCCGGCTCAGCGATTGAGCCGGGGCCGGCCGGGTGGATGCGGCCGTCGGTGCCGCTCAGCCGGGCGCCGGTGCCGCCCCAGCGCAGCGCGACGATCTCGGCGGCGATGCTCACCGCTGTCTCCTCCGGTGTGCGGGCCCCCAGATCCAGCCCCACCGGCGAGGCGAGCCGGTCCAGCTCCCGGTCGGTCAGGCCGGTCTCGTGCAGCCGCTTCAACCGGTCGTCGTGGGTGCGCCGGGAGCCCATCGCGCCGACGTACGCCACCGGCAGCCGCAGCGCCACCTCGAGCACCGGCACGTCGAACTTCGGGTCATGGGTGAGCACGCAGAGCACGGTGCGCTCGTCGATGCGCCCCTCCTCGACCTCCACCTGCAGGTAGCGGTGCGGCCACTCGACGATGACCTCGTGCGCGTCCGGGAAGCGCTTCGGCGTCGCGAAGACCGGCCGGGCGTCGCACACGGTGACCTTCAAGCCGAGGAACGACCCGATCTCGGCGGTCGCGGCGGCGTGGTCGGTGGCCCCGAAGACCAGCATCCGGGCGGGCGGCGCGAACGACGACACCAGTATCGCCAGCCCAACGCCCCGGCGTTCGCCGTCCGGCCCGTACCGCAGGGTCCCGCTCCGCCCGGCGGCGAGCAGCCCGCGCCCGTCGTCGGTGACGGCGTCGTCGATCCGGTCGCGGCCGAGCGTTCCGGCACGCCCGTCCGGCGTGATGACCAGATGTCGCACCACCCCGTCGGATAACCGGCTGGCCAGCGCCACCGGCCGGCCCGCGGCGATCCCCTCGGCCAGTTGGGGCAGCTCGGGAAAGGTGGCCCGGTCGACCCGCTCGATCCGCACCTCGAGGGTGCCACCACAGGTCAGCCCAACCTGGACGGCGTCGTCGTCGCTCACTCCGAAGCGGACCGTGCGCGCCTCGCCGCCGGCCGCGACCTCCCGGCACAGCTCGTAGACCGCGCCCTCGACGCACCCGCCGGACACGCTGCCGAGCACGCTGCCGTCCGGCCCGACCGCCATCGCCGCACCCGGCTGCCGGGGCGCGCTCGCCCAGGTGGCGGTCACCGTGGCCAGCCCGGCCGGCTCGCCCGCATGCCACCACCGCAGCAGCCCGTCGAGGATGTCACGCATTCCGATGCTCCGTCGGCACGTCGATGTCTCGATCGTCGGCCACGTCGCCGACCGGCACCACCCGGACCAGGGCGGCGTGCGCGCGCAGGTAGTCGCGGGCGCCGCGATCGCCGGTCGCGGCCTCGGCCACGCCCGCCCAGTGCTCCCGGCCGAGCAGCACCGGATGCCCGCGCCGGTCCTGGTAACCGCCCATCGCGAGCGCGCCGGGAGTGGCGAGTGCGGCGACTCGGCGTACCGCTGACGGGGTGACCCCGGGCATGTCGACCAGCAGCACCACCGCCGCCTGGGCCGGCGTGCCGGCCAGCGCGGCGAGCCCGGCCCGCAGCGAGGAACCGAGGCCGTCCGGCCAGTCCGGGTTGAGCACCGTCTCGGGCAGTCCGGGTGCGGCCTCGCGGACCCGCTCGGCCTGCGCGCCGAGAACCACCAGGGTGCGTGCCACCCCGGCCGCTGCGAGGGTGTCGGCGGCGTGCTCCACCAAAAGCTTGCGGCCGTACGCGACCAGCGCCTTCGGCATCCCGTAACGCCGCCCGGCACCGGCCGCGAGCACGAGTCCCGCCGTCTCCACCAGCACCCGACGAGCTTAGCCAGTCGGCCAATGTTGACGCCGACGGTCGCGGCCTGCTGCTCGGCGTCGTGCTCAGCCGGTTGCTCACCAAGCTCGCCGCCCGCGACCGGGCGCAGGTCCGGCCCGGACCGGCGTGCTGCCGCACCGCAAATGAGGCTCGTCTGCTCCGGTGCGGCTACCGGCCGTTTCTCAACTGGCCGGTGCGGCGACCGAATCCAGCAGCATGCGCATCCCAGCCCTTGCCGCCCTGCTCACCTCGGCCGTCGTCGTCACCGGCACCGCCGTGCCCGCTCAGGCCGAGGGGCGGATCTTCGGCGCCGGTGCGCCCGGGGCGATTCCCGGGCGGTACGTCGTGACGCTCGTCGACGACGCCGACACGGCCGCGTTCGGTGTGCGCTCGGCGTCGGCGATCGGGGGCGGCGGGACCGCGTACACCGCGACGATGACCCCGGTGCAGGCCCGGCGGCTGGCGGCCAACCGGGGGGTGCGCTTCGTCGAGCAGGACCGGGTGGTGCACGTCGCCGCGGCCACCCAGCGCAGCCCGGTCTGGGGACTGGATCGGATCGACCAGGTGTCCGCCACGCCCTCGAAGACGTACACGCCGATGGCCGATGGCAACACCGTGCACGCGTACGTGATCGACACCGGCATCCGGATCACCCACCAGGAGTTCGGCGGGCGAGCCTCGTACGGGTACGACGCGGTCGACAACGACAAGATCGCGGGCGACTGCGACGGGCACGGAACGCACGTGGCCGGCACCATCGGCGGCGCGCACTACGGGGTAGCCAAGAAGGTGCAGCTCGTTGCCGTGCGGGTGCTGAACTGCAAGGGCGCGGGCACCCTCACCGACGTCATCGAGGGTGTCAACTGGGTCACCAAGTACGCGATCAAGCCGGCCGTCGCGAACATGAGCATCGGCGGCGAATACAGCCCGTCGATCGAGGCGGCCGTGCAGAAGTCGATCAACAAGGGCATCACCTACGTGGCGGCGGCCGGCAACGAGGACATCAACGCGACCAACACGAGCCCGGGCGGGCTCCCGTCGGCGATCACCGTGGGCGCCGTCGACCGCAAGGACCGCCGCGCGAGCTTCTCCAACTTCGGCAAGGTGCTTGACCTCTTCGCGCCGGGCGTCGACATCAGGTCGGCCTACAACTCGAGCGACACGGCGGCCGCGATCGCCAGCGGGACGTCGATGGCCTCGCCCCACGTGGCCGGCGCCGCCGCGCTGGTGCTCGACGCGTTCCCGTCGATGACCCCGGCGCAGGTCCGCAACTTCCTGGTCGCGAAGGCGGTCACCGGCAAGGTCACCGACCGGGCCGGCTCACCCAACCGACTGCTGCACCTGCCCGGCCCGGTCGCCGCTCCGGTGATCAAGACCGCCGCCGTCACCGTGCGCGCCGGCCAGGCCTACTCCGGCAAGCTGGCGCTCGCCACTGTCGGCCGCCGCGGCTGGTGGAGCCTGGCCGCCGGCCGCCTGCCGGTGGGCCTCAAGCTGACCGCGGCCGGTGTCGTGTCGGGCACCCCGACGGCGCCGGGCACGGCCACCGTCAAGGTCCGCTTCATCGACTACGTGCCGAACACGGTGACCGGCACGATCACCGTCGCCGTGCAGAAGACCACGCCCGCGATCGCCACCACGACCCTGCCGGCCGCAACGGCCGGCGCCGCGTACGAGGCCCGTCTGTCGATCACCGGCAACCGCGCCGGCACCTGGGACCTGGCGGCGGGCGAGCTGCCCGCGGGCCTGACCCTCGCGGCGACGGGCGCCCTGACCGGCACCCCGGTCGAGGCCGGTTCGGCGACCTTCACGGCCCGGTTCACCGACACCTTCGGCAGCGCGGCCAGCCGCGAATTCACCTTCACCGTAGGGCAGTAGCCAAGTCGTAGCGCAGTAACCAAGTCCCGGCCGGCTCCCCGCAACAGGGGGAGCCGGCCGGTGGATTAGGTGGCCTAGGCGGCGAACGAAGCGGCGTACTTCGCAGCGATCTCGGCGCCCTGGGGCAGGTCGGACTCGACCACCGGCAGGCCGGCGGCGACGTCGGCGCCGAGCTCGGTGAGCAGCTGGCGTAGCAGCGCCTCCGCGGCAGCGGCTTGCGGCGCGACGCCGGCGGTCACCACCGGCACGGCGCGCTTGCCGGCCAGAGCCTGGGCCGGCAGCTGGTCGAGCAGGACCTTGAGGATGCCGGTGTAGCTGCCCTTGTAGGTCGGGGTCGCGATCACCAGAATCTCGGCGGCGTGCAGCTCGGCCAGGGCGGCCGCGGTCGCCTCGTCGCCCGGGGTGAGCAGGCCGGCGCCCAGCTCACCGACCTCGACCACGGTCGGCGGGGTGCCGTCCGCGAGGGCATTGCCGACCTCGGTGGCCAGCTGTGAGGTGCGCGACCCGGCGCGAGGGTTCCCGGACACCACGACGATGCGACTCATGACTCTCCAAAGGTTGATGACAGAAGGGGCAGGACGTTCTCACCCACCCGATAAGCCTCCTCAAGGTGAGGCTGACCGGACAGGCTGGTCTGCGAGATCAGCGCCGCGGTGAAACGCCATCTATGCCGCCGGGTGCAGCTGGTTGTAGGTGCCGTCGTGGTAGACCAGCGGCTGCGCCTCGAGGCTCTGGTGCACCGAGCCGCTCTCCGGGGTGGCGAGCACGATCGTGTGGTCGCCGGCGGCCACCCGCCGGAACACCCGGCAGACCAGGGTGGCGAGGACGCCGTCGAGCAGCGGGACCCCGCCGGGGCCGGGCTGCCACGCGCCGTGTACCGCGAACCGGTCGATCCCGCGGGTGGAGAAAGTGCGCGCGACGTGCTCCTGCTCGGTGGTGAGCACGTGCACCGCGACCAGTTCGGCGGTCCGCACAGCCGGCCACGCGGAAGCGGTGTGCGCCAGGCAGAACGACACCAGCGGCGGATCGAGGGAGACGGAGGTGAAGGAGGTGGCGGTGAAGCCGACGGGCGGCACGCCGGGCGCGGTGATCACGACCACACCGGCGGCGTGGCGTCGCAGCAGTGCCCGGAAGAGATCTGGGTCCACGAGAGAGCTGACGGTCACGAGATCCTCCAAGACCTAGACGGCCTGTTCGGCGAGCGGGACGACACCGTCCACCAATTGGGAACCAGGGGGTGCTGTTGGTTCCATGACCTTCACCCTCCGTCGCTGGCACTGCTGATGTCAATGCGGTTCCCATATCCTAGTAAACCTAGGGAGTATGGTTGACATGCGAGAGTTCGGAGCGGCAGAGTTGCCTCCTATCCAACAGATAGGGAATGTATTGTTCGACCGTCGCCGGAACCCGGTGGCGGCCCGGCTCTCCGGAGGAGAAGACCATGTCCGCGCTCGCCGTCGCCCATCCGCATGCCGCATACCGGCGACCTGTCGCCCGCCTGCGCCCCGTCCCCGACCTGGCGCCGGAGCCGGTCACGGTGACCATCAGCATCGCCGGGGGCGAGACGAGCGGCCGCGACCGGGTCTTCGCCGCCCTGCGTGAGCTGGTCGACGCGGCCGGCTCCACCGTGTCGGTGTCGCTGGACACCCAGGCCGGTGGCAGTGTCGTACCGCCGGCCGAGGGCAGCATCCGGCTCGACCCGCGGGCCCGCACGGCCGCGCGCTTCGGCCGGTTGCTCGAGCTCAGCCGCCTCGAGTTCGATCTGCTGCTGTTCCTCGCCCAGCACCCGCGCCAGGTGTTCAGCCGCAGCCAGCTGCTGACCCAGGTGTGGGGCCACACGCACACCACCAACCGCACGGTCGACGTGCACGTCAGCCGGCTGCGTACCAAGTTGGACGATGCCGAGGTGGTCACCACGGTCTACGGCCTCGGCTACCGGCTGGCCGACGAAGCCGCCATCGCCGTGATCGAGCTGTAGGGAGACCCGGCATGGCGCGACGGACCGTGGCGGTGGTTGGCGGCGGTTGCGCCGGCGTGCTGGCCACCCGCGAACTGCTGCGGGGCACCGGCGACGACGTGGTGCTGGTCGAGCCGGGTGAGCCCGGCGGCGGCCTGGCCTACGGCTCGGCGCGCCCGTGGCACCTGCTGAACTCCCGGGCCGGCGCGATGAGTGCCGACCCGGACGACGCGGCCGGCTTCACCCGCTTCGCCGACTGCTCGCCGGACGACTTCCGGCCGCGCCAGGAGTACGGCGCGTACCTGCGCTCGGTGTTCGCCACCACCGCTGCCGAGTACGCCGACCGGCTGACCGTGCGGCAGGCGCGCGCCGCCGGGGTGTCTGCCGAGGGTGTCACACTCGCCGACGGCAGCCTGGTCCGCGCCGATGACGTGGTCGTCGCCACCGGTAACCCGCAGCCGTCGCAGCCCGCGGCTCGCCCGGAGCACCCGGACTATCTCGCCGACCCGTGGCGGCCCGGCGTGCTCGACGCCATCGGAACGGATGTGCCGGTCCTGCTGGTCGGTGCCGGGCTCACCGCCGTCGACGTGGCGCTCACGCTGACCGAGGACCGGAACCGGGATGCGCCGATCACCGCGGTGAGCCGCCGGGGTCAGTTGCCGCTGACCCACGCCGACGTGGCCGCGCCGCCGGTCGGCCCGGCGCTGGACGACTGCAACACCCTGCGCGACGTGGTGCGGATGGTGCGCGCCGAGGCGGCCCGGGCCGGTGACTGGCGTGCCGTGGTGGACGGCCTGCGCCCGTACCTCGACCAGTTGTGGACCGCCTTCACCCCGGACGAGCAGGACTCCTTCCTGCGCCACCTGGCCCGCCCCTGGGAGTGTCACCGGCACCGGATGGCGCCCGCGGTCGGCGCCCGGGTGGCCGAGCTGCGCGGCGAGGGCCGGCTCGAGGTGCGCGCCGGCGGCATCCGGTCGATGGTCGCTCCGCCGGCCGGTGGACTCCTGGTCGAGTTGGAGGCCGGCGTCCAGTGGTTCGGTGCGGTGGTGAACTGCGCCGGTCCGGGACGGTTGCCGGCCGCGGCCGGCGAGTTCGTCGGCGGGCTGCTCGACGCCGGACGGGCCCGGGTCGGGCCGCACGGACTCGGCCTGGACATCGACGCGGCCGGCCGGCTGCTCGACGCCGACAACCGTTACGGCCGGCTTGGGCCCGGGCTCTGGCTGATCGGCCCGCTGCGCCGCGGCGCCCGCTGGGAGACCACCGCCGTTCCGGAGATCCGCGCCCAGGCGAGGCAACTCACCGCCATCCCGGTTGGGTAATACGACCCGCGGTATGTGTC
>DASWMR010000479.1:0-5911 GCA_036399635.1 Actinoplanes sp.
CGAGCCGACCCACCCGGCCGGGCTTCCGGCCCAGCCCGTCGGGCAACCGGGCCGCGCGGTGCTGTTCGACCAGGTCAGCTTCGGCTACGACGCCGGTCTCACCGTGCTGCCGTGCCTGACCCTGGCGATTCCCGCCGGGCAGACCGTGGCGGTTGTCGGCGCCACCGGGTCCGGCAAGTCCACCCTGGTGAAACTGCTGGCTCGGCTCTACGACCCGAGCGGCGGCCGCATCGTGGTCGACGGCGTCGACCTGCGCGATCTGGCCACCGACGACCTGCACCGCATGGTGGTGACGATGCCCCAGGAGGCGTTCCTGTTCACCGCGACCGTCGCCGAGAACATCGCCCTGGGCCGTCCCGGCGTCCGCCGGTCCGACATCGAGGCGGCAGCGACCGCCGTGGGCGCCCACCGGTTCATCACCGAGCTGCCGGACGGCTACGACACCCGCTTGGCCGGCGGCGGCGGTCGGCTGTCGGGCGGGCAGCGGCAACTGCTCGCGCTGGCCCGGGTGCTGATCGCCGAGCCGTCGGTGGTGCTCCTCGACGAGCCGACCTCCTCGCTCGACATTCCCACCGAACGCTTGATCCACGACGCCATGCGTACGGTGCTGGCCGGCCGCACCGTCCTGATCATCGCGCATCGCCCAGCCACCATCCGCATCGCCGACCGGATCCTTGTCATGTCCGACGGGCAGATCATGGACGACCGCAGTACTCGGTGATACCGTATAGTGGTACTCGGTGTTACGGGGTAGTGGTGCTCGGTGTTACAGGGTAGGTGAAGGGGATGCGATGGACGACCTTACGGAGATGCTCAAGGGCACGCTCGAGGGCTGCGTGCTCGAAATCATCGACGGCGAACAGACCTACGGCTACGCCATCACGCGCCGGCTGAACGAGCTCGGCTTCACCGACGTCATCGAGGGGACCGTCTACACCATCCTGCTGCGGCTGGAGCGCAACGGGCTCGTCCAGGTGACGAAACGACCATCCGAGGTGGGCCCGCCGCGCAAGTTCTATGCGCTCAACGACGCCGGGCGCGCGGAACTCGCGAAGTTCTGGGCGAAATGGCAGTACGTCTCCGCACGCATCGACAGCCTCAAGGAGGGCGCGAGATGAGCTTCTGGGAAACCGTCACCGGCAGCGATCTCACCCGGGAGTGGACGGCGTTCGACACCCGGGCAGCGGCACTGCCGGCCGATCATCGGGCCGCATGGGAACAGATCAAGGGCAACCTCTTCCCGTACGCGGGTTTCACCGGCCGCAACCTCACGCCGATCCTCGACGCCGCCCTGGGGTTGCTCGAAGAAGCGTCGGCGGATGGGCAGAGCGCCACCGAGGTGCTCGGCGACGACATCCCCGGTTTCTGCACGGCGCTGGCCGGCGGCGCGGGGGCCCGGACCTATCGCGACCGGTGGCGCGAGCAGTTGAACAGCACCGTCGCCCGGAAACTGAACCGGCTAGGAGGCTGACGTGGGCATCCAGGACATCATCGAGGGCAAGAAGCAGTGGCGGGCGCACGTGGCTCGGGTCAAGGCGCTCCCGCCCGACTACCGGATCGTCTACCAGGAAATGCAGAAGTACCTGTTCAAGGTCGGCCCGATCGACCTGCACGAGGGGCGCCTGCTGCCCGGGATCGTCGACTTCTTCGCCGAGGGCGCCGCGGCCGGCAAGGGGGTGCGGGAGCTCATCGGCACCGACGTCGCCGCGTTCTGCGACGATCTGGTGAAAGACTCCCGCACCTACGCGGACGTCTATCAGGAGTCGATCACCCGGCACCAGCCCGGCTGAGCTTGCGGGACCGGCCGAGCTTGAGGGAGTTTGTCGATGTTCACCGATCCCGTGCTGGTCCGCATCGGCGAGGCGGTGGCGCTGCACCACAGCGCAGGCCAGCGGGAAGCTGCCCGCGACCTGTTCGCGCAGATCTGGGCCGAGATCGGCGAAGAGCAGGGGGATCCGCTGTACCTCTGCGTCCTCGCGCACGCGATGGCCGACGTGCAGGACGACGTTCATGCGGAGCTGGCCTGGGACCGGCGAGCGCTCACCGCGGCCGACCAGCTCACTGACGACCGGGTCCGACAGGCCGGGGTGCCGCTGTCGGTGGCCGGCCTGTATCCGTCGTTGCACCTCAACCTGGCCGAGTGCTTCCGCAAGCTCGGCGATCTCGGCTCGGCACGCGAGCATCTGCGGCAGGCCCGGGCCGGGATCGGCGCGCTGGGCGACGACGAGTACGGGCAGCTGATCCGGGGCGGTCTGGACCGGCTGGAAGCTCAGTTGCCGGCGGAGCGGTAGCGCTGGTAAACAACCGCGACCCGCACTCAACGACGACGACCGAGAGGACCGCGATGCGCCACCCGGCCAGCGGCTACGACGCGGAACTGCGGCGGCACAACGAGGCACTGCGCCGCGCGGCCGGCGTCCGGCCCGGCGACCACGTCCTCGACGTGGGTTGTGGATCCGGGCAGACGACCCGGCAGGCAGCGCGGGCCGCCGGTCCGGGCCGTGCCCTCGGGGTGGACGTCTCGGCGACCGCGATCGGGCGCGCCCGCGAGCTGGCGACTGCCGAAGGCCTCGGCAACGTCGCCTTCGAACACGCCGACGCACAGGTCCACCCCTTCGCGGCGGCGCAGTTCACCCTGGCGATCAGCAGATTCGGCACGATGTTCTTCGCCGACCCGGTCGCCGCGTTCACCAACATCGGCACCGCCCTGCGCCCCGCCGGACGGCTGGTGATGCTGGTCTGGCAGGCCCGCGAGCGCAACGAATGGGACCAGGCCATCCACCGGTGCCTCGACGTGGACGGGCCGATCGCCGGGCCGGACCCGTTCTCGCTCGCCGACCCGGCGACGACCAGCGCGATCCTGCGGGCGGCGGGCTTCGCCGACGTCACCTGCACCGACGTCCACGAACCGGTCTACTATGGACCGGACGTCGGTGCCGCGCTCGACTGGGTCCGCGGCTTCACGTGCACCAGCACCGCTCTGGCACGCCTGGGCCCGGCCGCCGCCGCACGCGCCGTCGATCGGCTCCGCGAGATGCTCGCCGCACACCACAACGACGACGGCGTCTGGTTCGACTCCCACGCCTGGCTCATCACCGCGCAAAAGACTCCAACCCATAACGTACGGGCATGATGAGTCCCGCCGCCGGGGCAGAGCACCGTCGGGCTCCGGGCCGTCGCCGGCCGCCGGGTTGTCCCGGGTGGTCACCCAGAAAGGCGTTGCCGCTTTTTGACCGAACCGCCATCCTGCGGCCGTGACCGATTTCCTTCCGGTGTTCTGGTTGTGCGGCCCGTCCGGCGTGGGCAAATCCACTGTCGCCTGGGAACTCTTCGCCGGCTGGCCCGGCGCGGGCTACCTCGACATCGATCAGATCGGCATGTGCTTCCCGGAGATCCCCGCCGATCGCGGCCGGACAGTGCTGCAGGGACGCATCCTCGGCCGCACCGTGGCCCACTTCCGGGCGGCCGGCGCACGCTGCCTGATCGTGTCGGGTTGTCTCGACGCCGAGCGCGGCGTACACACCCAATACCTGCCCGATGCCGCCCTGCGGGTGCTGCGGCTGCGCTGCGACCTGCCCGAGCTCGACCGCCGGCTGGCGGCGCGCGCCCGCCCCGGCGAAGCACGCGACCTCGCCCTGCGCGGCGCCGAGGAGCTCGACCACAGTGGACTGCCCTACGAATGCCTGGACACCAGCGGGCGTACGGCCGCCGAAGTGCTCGCCGCCGTGCGGGAGCGATGGCCGCTCCCACCCGCCCGCCGCCCGGGCCGATGGCCCGCCGCACAGCCCGCACCGCCGGGCGAGATCGTCTGGGTGTGCGGCGCAACCGCGACCGGCAAGTCGACAGTCGGCTTCACGGTGTACCTGACCGCCCAACGCGCCGGCCACACCGCCGCCTTCGTGGACCTGCAGCAGCTGGGCTTCCTGCGCCCCGCCCCGCCCGACGACCCCGGCAACCACCGGCTGCGGGCGGCGAACCTGGCCGCGGCGTGGCGCAACTTCCACGCCCACGGCGCCAGCCGGATGGTCGTGGTCGGCCACGTCGACCACCCCGGCGAGCTCGGGCACTACATCGAGGCGCTGGCACCCACCCCGCTCACCCTGTACCGCCTGCACGCCGGCCCTGACGAGCTGCGCGACCGAATCCGCCAGCGGGCCGCCGGCGGCGGCCCACCCATCGCCGGTGACGAGCTGCGCGGCCAACCCGAGCCGGTGCTCGACCGGGCCCACGAGGCCGCGGTCGCCCAGGCCGCGGCCCTCGAGCACACCGACATAGGTGACGTCCGCCTCGACACCGCCGGCCGCACCCCGGACGACATCGCCACCGAGATCGCCCACCGGGTCGGTTGGTAGGGGCTTGGGTGACATGGTCTTGGGCGGTGTCAATCACGGCCAAGGCAGTCAGGAGATCGCCACGGAGAACCGACCTCATGATTCTCACCAGCCGCGCGGTCCCCCACCCCGGGACGAGCGCGACGTAGGCGTCCAGCGCGCCCGCATGGACAGCCCAGGTGCCCGCGCCAACTCCATCGGCCGGTATACCGAGTTTGAGACTTCAGCAGGCTCCTCCAGAGCTTGATATGGCCAAAGTTTCAACCGGTGGTTCAACGATACGGTTGAGGTCATGGCCTTTGACACCGAGTTGCAGTCCCTCATCGCCGCACGCCGGCCGCACCTGCTCGCGATCGGCGAGCCCTACCACGGCGAGCCGGCATTCCCTCGCCTGCGCAACCGGATCCTCGAGACACTCGCCGGGTACGGCTTCCGGTCGATCGCGATCGAGTCGGACCGGGCCGCCGGCCTCGCCGTCGACGACTACGTGCAAGGCCGCCGCGACGACGTGGACCTGGTCACCGGCATCAGTCACGGCTGGGGCACACACCCCGCCACCCGCGAACTGGTCGACTGGCTGCACGCCCACAACGAAAAGCTGCCGCCCGGCGAACGCATCGCCTTCCACGGCTTCGACGCTCCCACCGAGATCGCCGGCGCTCCCAGCCCCGGCCCAATCCTGCGTGAGCTGCGCGAATACCTCGGCATACCAGCGCCAGACCTGGACCACTTGGTCGGCGACGAGGGCCGCTGGAGCGCCCAGGAAATCATGTTCGACGCGACGCGATCTCCCGGCCGGTCACCGGAGGCCGCCGCGCTGCGCGGCCTCGCCGAGGATTTCCGCACGCAGCTGTACGCCGAAGCGCCCCGCCTCATCAGGGACACCTCCACTCAGTCCTGGGACCGGGCCAGAGTGCTCGCCACCACAGCCATCGGCCTGCTCACCTACCATGCCGCGATGGCCGACGAGGGCACCCAGTCGCAGCGGCTCGGCCGCCTGCTCGCGGTGCGGGACGCGCTGATGGCGCAGAATCTGCTCGACATCCTCGCCCACGAGCGTGACCGCGGGCCGACCCTGGTGTCCGCCAACAACGCCCACCTGCAACGGCACCCCAGCCTGTGGGACACCCACTGGGAGGGCCAGGATTTGGCCGCACAGTGGAACGGCGCCGGCTCGATCGTGTCGCCGCTGCTCGGGGACAAGTACATGTACGTGGCCGGCAGTCTCGGAGCGAGCGGTCCGGTCGGCCTCGGGCAGCCAGAGCCAGGCACCTACGAGGAGCGCCTCGGCCCGGAGACCGGGATCTTCGCACCTCCGTCCGGCAGGGATCTGCGCGAACGCGTGGCGGACCTACTCGGATACTTCCCGCTGGACACAGCCACGATCGAGACCTGCGACGCGATCCTGCACATCGGCTCCGCGCCCGGCGCGGCCGACGCGGCCCGGATCGCTGGCCTTCCCGGAGTGACCGAGACCCGGATCGAGCCGGGTTCCGACATGCCGCCTTACACCTGGGGCGACCGGTTCTTCTTCGCCGGCGAGGACCGTATGCGGCCGTTCGCCACGATCGTCCTGCACG
>DASWMR010000480.1:0-6133 GCA_036399635.1 Actinoplanes sp.
GTGCACGAACCCCTTCGCCGCCAGGATCTCGTTGATCTCGGCGGCCGGCACCACCAGGCCGCACAGGCGGACCGCGGTGTTGTCCGACACCAACAGCATCGCGGTGAGGAAGTTCGCGATGGTGATCTGGTCGCCCCAGACCTGGTGCAGGAAATAGATGCCGGTGCCGCCGAGAATGAAGGCGGGGTCGTTCGGCAGCGTCACCATGGTGCCGCGGGTCAGCTCCGGATCCCGGTCGATCTTGTCCAGCACCGCGGTGGCGACGGCGAGCTTCTGCACGCTGTAGCCGTAGGTGACGTGGTCGGCGTCGTCGGCGACGATCGGCTGGATCGCGCCGGCCGCGTCGACCCCGGCGATGTGCGTGTGCCAGGTGCCGCCGGCCGTCGCCTTCTGCTGCTCGTAGGTCGCCTGGATGGCCTCGGGGCCGGCGAGGCGGCTGGCCAGCCGGGCCGACGCGGCGGCCGGCTCGGTGAGACCCACGGCACCGAGGGTAGCGGCGCCGAGTCCGAGCGCGGAGCGCCGGGTGAAGTTGGCGGACATCTGACTCCCTTTCACACGGGGAACGGAGATCGCGAAGGTAGCCCATGGGGCCAAACGACCGGCGCGGGCGGTATCTCCCGCCGGAAAAGCCGGCGAGCCGATACACAAAGCCGCCGCCGGGGTGCGTCATAGGGGATGTGACCTTCGAGCAATTCGCGGTAGCCCGGATCCCCAGCCTGCTGAGGTACGCGGTCGTCCTCACCGGCGACCGGGAGCTGGCGCAGGACGTCGTTCAGGAGGTGCTAGCCCGGGCGCAAGTGCGGTGGCGGCGGATCAGCGCCGCCGACTCCCCCGAGGCGTACGTGCGCCGGATGGTGCTCAACGAGTACCTGTCCTGGCGCCGCACGTGGGCGGCGCGCAACGTGCACGCCGTCGGTGAGCGGCTGGTCGACCTCGACGACGCCCGCGGCGGGGTGCACGACCACGCCGACGACGTCGTGGAGGCCGACGAGCTGTGGAGCCGGCTGGCCACGCTCGGGCGCAAGCAGCGGGCCGTGCTGGTGCTGCGCTACTACGAGCAGCTCGAGGACGACGCGATCGCGGATCTGCTCGGCTGCACGCCGGCCACCGTCCGCAGCCAGGCGTCGAAGGCATTGAAGAGTCTCCGGCTCTCGTCGGAGCAGCAGACCAGGGAACTCGCCGAGGAGAAGTCGTGACCAACCACGAAGACCAATTGCGCCGGGCCTTCGCCACTCATGAGGACCAGACTCCCGATCCGGCGGCGGTGTACGCCCGGGTGCAGGAGCTGTCCCGCTCGTACAAGTGGCGTCGCCGGGGCGCCCAGGCAGCGGGTGGCGCGGTGCTCAGCGCCGGCCTGATCGCCGGCGTCGTCAACCTGCCGGCCGTGCTGCCCGCCGGCCCGGCCACGCCGGGCTCGGACTCGTCGGCCCGGATCCAAGCGGCCGCGCCGGCCACCGCCTCCACCGCCTCCAGCCCGCCATCGCAGGAGGAGCTGGAGAAGGAATGGGTCGCGTACTTCGCGGCCGGATACGACTACGACGACGCCGTCCGGCTCGCCAAGCTGTGGCACCTGTCGGGCGGCATCGCCGAGGTCAAGGCCGAGGCCGGCCGGCGGCTGCTGGCCGGCGAGACGCTGCCGTTCCCCGCGACGCCGGACCCGGTTGTCGAGGAGCCGGCCGACACCCAGGCGGAGATCGCGCTCGCCGCGTTCTTCCGCGCCGGGTACGACTGGGACGACGCGGTGCGGCTGGCCAAGCTGTGGAAGAAATCCGACCCGTTCGACGCGAAGGTGCTCGCCGGCAAGAAGCTGCTGGCCGGCGAGACCCTGCCGATCCAGCCGTGACCCCGGCGCTGCACCGGCGTATCGGCTTCGAGATCGAGCTGATGGCCCCGCCCGGCCGCAGCCGGCTCTCCCTCGCCGAGGAGCTCGCCCGCCGGTGCGGCGGGCGGGTCCGGCCGGTGTGGCACCACGACAGCGAGCCGTCCCTGGTGCCCGGCCTGGGGCGGTTCCTGCACCTGACCCGCGGTTTCGAGGTGCGCCGAGGTGCCGACGCCATGGGCGGTGACGTGCTCTGCACGCTGGTCGACGACGTGACGCTGCTGGCGGGTCTCGACCCGCGGGCGGCGGCGCCGGCCGGCTGGTTCCGGATTCTCAGCGACGACCCCCGGTTGCTGCGCCTGCTCGCCCGGCACAGCGCCCCGGGCGGCCCGCTGGCCGGGGCACTCGACGCCACCGCCCGGTTGTGGGGCACTGAGGTGCAGCGGCACGGCGACATCTTCCGCCTGGACGACGCGTCCGGCGCGACTATCGCGCTGGCCGCCCCGCACGGCGGGGAGCGGGAACGCCCCTGCGAGATCGTCACGCCGCCACTGGTCACCGGTCATCGGGCGGCGCTGGCCGAGCTGCTGGAGCCGGCCCGGGAGCTCGGCTTCACCGTCCCGCACGAGGCCGCCGTCCACCTGCACGTCGACGGCGCTCCGTTCCGCGATCCCGCCGTCCTGGCGAACGTCGTCCGGCTCTTCGCCCACTGGCGCGACCCGCTGCGCGCACTGCTGCGCACCAATCCGGCATGCCGCCGGCTGGCCCCGCTGCCCGGGCCGCTGGTGGCAGCGGTGTCCGGCATGCCGTCCCTCGACGACCTGCGCCGGGCCGCGACCGAGGGCGGCCTGACCAAATTCTTCGACGTCAACCTGACCCAGCTGTTCGCCGACCACCCGGTGCGCGACACCGTGGAGATCCGCATCCTGCCCGGCTCGATCGACGCCGACGACATCGTGCACCAGGCCGCCCTGGTCGAGCTGCTGCTGGACCGCTGCCTCGACCCGGCCCCGATCCCGCCCGCCCCGGCGGTGCCGGAGCTGGCCCTGGAGGAACTGCTCGACCTGGCTGCGGGCGCGCTGTCCGAGCGGTGAGCGGCCCAGCCGTAGCTGACCAGGGCGGCGGTCTCCGCCAGCACCTGGCACTCCGCCTCGGGCACGGTCACGAAGTGCCACGGCGCCGGCCCGCGCCATGCGCTGACTTTGCGATGGCGAGGGGTGCGGCCGGGCGGCGGTGGTCGCCGCCCGGCCGCTGTGGTGGTTAGCGCCAGGCGTCGGTAACCGTCAAGGTGCAGGCTGAGCCGGTGTTCAGGGTGCGGTTGTCGCCCGATTCCCAGGTGATCGCGGTGCCGTTCTTCTTCAGGTACTTGTACTCGATCGCCGTGTTGGCCGGCAGGCTCACCGTGCCCCGCCACTCCGGGTAGGTCGCCGACGACAGCGCCAGGCCGCCGCTGGTGGTCCAGTCGCTGAGCTCGCTGCGGTTGCCCAGCACGTAGACGTTCTCGCCGAAGACCGTGGTCACGGTGGCCGCGAAGGTCACCGCGACCTGGGCGCAGGCGCTGCCGGTCGGGGACGCCGTCGGCGACGTCCCGATGACGGCGTTGACGTGTAGCGCTAGCATGCTGTTCGCGGCCACCGTCGCGGTGAACTGGCCGGACGCGTTGACGGTGTACGTCGTACCCGTGCAAGCGCCGTTGATGAGGTCGCCGTTCGCGACGTCGCAGTAGGTGCCGGCCGGCAGCGAGGTGCTGAACGTGCGGCTCAGCGAGCCACCCCGGTTGAAGACCGCGTACGCCTTGGTGCCGCGGCCGAACGCGATCTGGTTGTTGCCGTTGGACCACCAGTTGCTGACCGACGTGTTGTACGCGGCGTTGTGGAACCCGACCATGTTCGCCGTGGTGCGCCACCGGTGCTCGCAAGCCCAGCCGGACGAGCAGTTGACCGCGCTGGTGGTGCCGTTGGACGCGGTCGGCGGGCCCGCGTCGGCGTTGCTGAACGTGAAGCTGGACATCACCGACGGGGTGCCGTACGGGTAGGCCAGCATGAACGCCTCGGACAGCCCGTAGGTCGTCCCGTCCTTGTAGGTGAGCTTGGCGCGCCCGTTGCGCTGGGTGTCGTGGTTGTCGATGAAGGCGACCGCGTCACCGCTACCGACCAGCATCTGGCTGGGCAGGTTGTTCAGGTTGGACATGTTGCCGTCGCGGAACGCGTTGCCGACCACGTCGCCGTAGCGGAACTCGGTGACGTCGCCGATCCCGGTGTACTCGCTGGGGCTGATCTCGCCGGAGCCGCCCTCGATGGTCTCCTGGAAGATGTACGGGTTCTTGGTCAGCGCCCCGTAGATCGCCTGCAGGTCGGCGACCGGGATGTGCTTGGCCGCGTCCACCCGGAAACCGTCGACGCCGAGCGTGATCATGTCGTTGAGGAATGCGGCGACCTTGCCCCGGACGTACGCGGTGTCGGTCGCCAGGTCGGAGAGGTCGACGAGTTCACAATTCTGCACTTCCCACCGGTCGGCGTAGTTGACGATGTCGTCGTTGCCGTTCTTGCCGCAGTGGTGGAAGTCGTTCGTGCCGTACGGCACCGCCGGGTATGCATAGTGGCTGTAGGTCGACCCCGCCGTGCCGGTGCCGCTGGACGCGCCGCCGGCCATGTGGTTGATGACCGCGTCGACGTAGATCTTCACGCCGGCCTCGTGACAGATGTTGATCATCGAGATGAACGCGGCCCGGTCGCCGCGCCGGGAGACCAGCTGGTAGCTGACCGGCTGGTAGTCCTGCCACCACGGGTAACTCTGGCCGGGCAGCACGACGTGCTCCTGCGGCGGCGAGACCTGCACGCCGCCGAAGCCCTTCGGGCCCAGCACCGTCCGGCACTCGTCGGCGATCGACGCCCACGGCCACTCGAAGAGATGGACGATGACGTCTCGGGCGCCGGGATTGGCGTCCACCTTGGCATCGGCCTGCTGTGGCCGACCGACGACGAGCACCGCCACGAACGCGGCCAGCAGGGCTATCAGGGAGGGGAAGACCCAGATCCGGGTACGCCGTTGCATCGGTTCTCCTTCTAGGGGTGATCGAAGGACGGCTGGCTGTGCCGGGCGAGCCGGCGCCACCAGCGGTAGCACGGGCGTAATCCCCCGTTCACATTGGAACGGACGCTAGCAAGCGCTTGCAACATTTGGAAGAGGTTTCCGAAACGTTGCAAGAAACTACATGCCCATGTCTCGATGCGTGCGGACGGCGACCCGCGAAGGCTCCACACCGGCACCTGTCTCGCGGGGTCCGCGGGGCACCGGCGGACGCGTCTTCGCCGCCGGATCCCAGGATCCCCGCCCGGGCCGGCGGTATCTACTCGCTGCTAGGTCATACCGTCGGGCGGGGGTTCGGGACCCGAGCGCGCCCCGCGACCCCGGCCGATTGCAGCCTCCGGATCAGGAAGTGATCACGACCGGTCCGGAGTGGATGCGGTCAGCGCGACGGCAGTCCCAGCCGCTCCAGGGTTTCCCGCAGGCGGTGCCGGCCGGCCATCGACTCCGGGCCGCGCAGCCGGGCCAGCACCCGGTCGGTCCAGTTGCCGGCCAGGCCGAACCGGCTGTTGTAGGCGGACAGCGTCTCGTCGTAGGCGGCGATGTGCGTGTCGGCGGCCGGATCGTAGCGCTCGTGGTGCAGCACGGCGGCCTGCGGCAGCCGCGGCTTGACGGCGGCCCGCTCGGTCGGGTCGGGGGCGCCGACCGCCAGGCCGAACGTGGCCACCGCGTGCGGTGGCAGGGCCAACTCGGCGGCGACCTGCTCCGGGTGGTTGCGGATCGCGCCGACGAACACCGAGCCCAGGCCCAGCGACTCGGCGGCCAGCACGGCGTTCTGCGCGGCGAGCGCGGTGTCCACGAAGCCGATGAGGGTGGTCTCCAGGTAGTCGGCGGCGGCCACCTCGGTGCCGGCCCGGCCGGCCAGTCGCCGGGCCCGGCTCAGGTCGGCCACCCAGACCAGGAACAGCGGCGCCTGGTCGATGAAGCTCTGGGCGCCGGCCAGCCCGGCCAGCCGGGACTTGCGCTCGGGGTCGCGGACCGCCACCACGCTCCACGGCTGGAGATTGGACGAGGTGGGTGCGGACTGCGCCGCGGCGATCAGGGCGGTCAGCTCGTCGTCGGTGACCGCCCGCGAGCCGAACTTGCGCACCGAGCGGCGCGCCAACTGCAGGCTGAGGACGTCGGTGCCGACGCCGAGGGTCGCGGCCGGGTCACCGTAGCGGGCGGTGGCGGGTTCGGCGGAGTTCGTGATGGACATCAGGCTGCTACTTTCTGCCGGGTCGGGAA
>DASWMR010000481.1:0-4176 GCA_036399635.1 Actinoplanes sp.
CGATGACCGTCGACACGAACGCCGACAGGAACGCCACCGAGAGGGACGTCTGAGCGCCGTACAGGATCCGGCTGAAGACGTCGCGGCCCGAAGTGGGCTCGACACCGAACAGGAAGTCGCGGCTGATGCCGCCGAACTTGCCGATCGGCGTGCTGAACGTCGGGTCGATCTGATCGATGTGGTACTCGTCGATCGGATGACCGAACAGCTTCGTCAGTACGGGAGCGAGGAGAGCGACGACGATCAAGAAGATGACGACGATGCCACCGGCAATCGCCACTTTGTCTTTCTTGAGGCGGCGCCAGGCGATCTGTTTGAGCGACCGCCCCGCGATCGCTTTCTCGCCATTGCCCCGCTCGACGGCCGCGTCAGCGGCCGGCGTCGTCGTCTCGTCCGAGATCGACGCCTCTGGGCCAAGCGACATCTATGCGCCGGTCCTCTCCCGGGGAGCCGGACGACAACGAAGCCCACAGCCACCGGCGCGGGAGTCCGACAGACCCATCGCAACCAGCGACAATGGCCCACGCAGCGAACGGCAACCGATCGGTTATCGCATGCCTCGAGTGCCGGCCATCGTCGCGACGATCAGATCAGACCGGCACCACGAAGGCACTCGACGGCGGGTTCGCCACCGTCGAGAGGAACCCTCACCTAAAGCCGACCTTCGGTCAAGTTCACCAGGCGCACACGGTCAGTTCCGTGTCTTCGTCGTGATGTGAACGTGACCTGCCACGCTGGGCGCGCCGCAAAACCGAGCCACGACGCGTACGGAATCAGACCGCGCGCCGCCCCTCGAAGGCCCGCCCGAGAGTGATCTCGTCGGCATATTCGAGATCGCCGCCCACCGGCAACCCACTCGCCAGGCGAGTGACCGCGATGCCCATCGGTTTGACCATAATGGCCAGATAGGTGGCTGTTGCCTCACCCTCCGTGTTCGGATCGGTCGCCAGGATCAGCTCCTTGACCTCACCGGTCCCCAGTCGGATGAGCAGCTCGCGGATGCGCAGATTGTCCGGCCCGATGCCCTCGAGCGGATTGATCGCCCCGCCGAGCACGTGGTAGCGCCCACGGAACTCGCCGGTCCGCTCGATGGCGACCACGTCCTTGGGTTCCTCGACCACGCACAGCACCTCGCCCGTGCGGCGAGTGTCCCGGCAGACCCGGCACTGCTCCGACTCGGCCACGTTGTAGCAGGTCGTGCAGAAGCGCACCAGCTCCTTGACCTTGCGCAGCGCGGTGGCGAGCCGGTTGACGTCGGCCGGGTCGGCCGAGAGAACGTGGAAGGCGATCCGCTGGGCGCTCTTCGGCCCCACGCCGGGTAGACGGCCCAGCTCGTCGATCAGATCCTGAATGGCGCCTTCATACACGCCGATCAGAACCCCGGCAGGGTCAGGCCACCGGTCGCCGGCCCCATCTTTTCCTCGGTGAGCTCCCGCTGCGCCTCGGCGGCATTGTGGATCGCGGCAAGCACCAGGTCCTCAAGGGTCTCCACATCGTCCGGGTCGACCGCCGACGGATCGATCTTCACCGACTTGGCCTCACCCAGCCCGGTCACCACGACCTGCACCAGGCCGCCGCCCGCCGTGCCGGTCAGCTCCGCCTCGGCCAACTCGGCCTGCGCCTGCGCGACCTGCTGCTGCATCTTCTGCGCCTGCTTCATGATCTGCTGCATGTTCGGCTGTCCACCGGGGCGCATGGCACCGCTCCTCAAGTCCGTCGATTCCACCAACACTGACCGCCGTCAATAACCCACAGCCAGCGAAAGTAATCGCCGCCCAGCGTAGCCGCCCCCCACGCCACCCCCACCACGAGCCACCAGCTCCAGACGGGTGATCACGCCCGCCGCCCCCACCCGGGCCTTCCAACGCGACAGCCGAGGGTGGGGCGGGCGACGACGCGGGCTTGGGGGTCATACCCGGCAGGAGGTGCTTATCAGCATCACCTCGGTCAGGCTTCGCCGATCTTTTCGGCGCCGAAGGCGTCCTGGAGCAACCGCATGGCCTGCTGCTCGCTGCTCTCCCTCGCGGTCTTCTCGTCGATCACTTCGTCGAGCGGCTCGTCTCCCGGGTCGAACCCTTCAAAACTCGCTGCGCCTCCATGCGCCTCACCGCCCAATTCACTGTTACCCCATGCAGCTGTCCGGGACGCAGCTGGCCCGGACGCAGCGTGACCAAGTGCAACCCCCCGCGGAGCGACGGCACCCGCGATGTCGCCGCGAGCCACCCTAGGCTGAGCCGAGCCGCCTGCGCCCGCGACTCCGCCGCGCGCCGGCCCGATCGGCGCTGCCCCGCCTCGTGGGGGACCGTCGTACTCCGGGTCGTACGGCGCTTCCTCGGCCGGCGATCCGTCGGACCACCCCTCGGCCGGCGCCGAATTGGTGGCCGCCTGACGCGCCGCGACGTTGCGAGCTCCAGCTGCGGCCGCCCGTGCGGCCGCCAGCCCACTGCTCGGTCCCGCATTCGGCGCCGGACGCACCGACCCGCCGCCTAGCGAACCCGAGCCGCCCCCATCGTTGCCCGTGCGGGAGCCGGGGTCGGCCGACCAACCGTCGTCGTCCGGAAAAGACGGCCCGGCCGCCACTTCGCGCCCGTCGACCAGCGTGCTCGCACCACCCGGGGCCGGTTGCGCCGCAGCCCCCCGGCCAGCAGCCTCCGGTTCGGCTTCCCGGAGCGCTGTCGCCACCGGCGGCCCACTCGAGTCGCCGGTTCCGGCGTCCGCAGCCGCCGGCAGCCCCGCCCCGGCCGACGGCGACGTTCCAACCGACGGCGACGTCCCAACCGACGGCGATGTTCCGACCGGGTCGAGCGCGCCTCTTCCCAGGCCGGCAGTCGAAGGCGTGCTCCCCGAGCCGGTGTCGCTTACCGAACTGGACTCGTTATCCGGGCTGATGCCGATCTGCCGGACCTCCGGCCAATCCTCGTCATCGGCCGGCTCCGCAGCTGGGGCGGCGGTTGCCGTCGAGCCGCCGGGCCTGGCCGGCTCTGGCCAGTCGTCGTCACCGCCGGACGAGGTCGGCGCTGCCGCCTCCTGCCGGCGAGTCTGCGGCGGCCGTGCGGCTGCGGCCCGCGCCTGCTGGGCTCCGGGATCGGCCTGAGCGGCGCGCTCTGGGCGGACGCCAGAAACGCCTGCCCCATCCTTACGAACGTTGCCGGGAGCCGAACTACCCCGCGCCGACTCGCCCCGTGGCGCCGGTGCAGCAGGCGCCGACGTCGCGATCGCCCCCGCTTCACCCGCTGTCTCGCAGCGGATCTGCCACTGCCCGCCGAGTTCCTCATACAGCGCGCTGGCCACCGCCGGCGCGGCCGGGGCGACCATCTCGGCGTGCTTCGGGTAGCGGAACGTCAGTACGACCGTCTGGCCGTCCAGGTCTCGCACCACGGCCCCGGCGAGCAGCGCGGCCAACCTCTTGCTCTGCCGGCCCACCGTGGTGACGATCTGCGGCCACACCTCGCGCACCGCGGCGGCCGTCAACCGGCCGGGAACCTCAGCCACCGCTGCCGCGGCCGGCTCCTCCGGCGCGTCCGGCAGCACGCCCGCCGGCTCGGCCCGCCGTTCTCGCGCCGCGGCATCGGGTGCCACCGGGTGCGACGGCACCGGTGCGGGCACCGGATCGGCGAGATAACCGTCCTCTTCAGGCTCGTCGTCCCACGGCGGCTCGTCGTCATGACTCACCGCAGCCGCCACTGCCGACGGTGCATCGCCGGCAACAGAAGAGCGAGCGGCACCGCCAACCCGATCGCCCGTCAACAGACGGGCGGTCTCCGCAGTCGGCGGCAGACCGGCACCCGCCAGAGCCCCGGCCACGCCCGCTCCCAGGGAACCCGTAGCACCCGACGCAGCCGCGTCCACGCCTGCTCCAGGCAAACTCGCAGCACCCGACGCAGCCCCGGCCACACCTGCTCCAGGCGAACCCGCAGCTCGCGCCTCGCCTGCTCCAGGCAAACTCGCAGCACCCGACGCAGCCCCGGCCACGCCTGCTCCAGGCGAACTCTCTGCCGCCGGGCCTGCTCCAGGCGAACCCGCAGCACCCGACGCAGCCCCGGCCACTCCCGCTTCAGGCGAACTCGCACCCGCCCCGCCGGCTGCAGGCAAACCCGCAGCACCCGACGCAGCCCCGGCCACACCTGCTCCAGGCGAACTCGCGCCCGCCCCGCCGGCTGCAGGCAAACCCGCAGC
>DASWMR010000482.1:0-7148 GCA_036399635.1 Actinoplanes sp.
GAGGTGAACGCAGGTGGAGGAGCAGATCAGCGTCGACGGCGTGGCCGACTTAACTGACCTGGTCAGCGCCGCCCGAGACGGCGACGAGAATGCATTCGTCGCGCTGTACAACGCCGTACAGCCGGGTCTGCTCCGGTATCTGCAGGCGCTCGTCGGCCAGGATGCCGACGACGTCGCCTCCGAAACCTGGCTACAGATCGCTCGGGAGCTGCCCTGGTTTCGCGGCCGGGGCAGCCGCTTTCGCACCTGGGTGGCCACCGTCGCCCGGCGCCGGGCGATGGAGCACCTGCAAGCACGGGACCGCCTGCACCAGCCGGCGGTCCCGGTCGACGAGATGGCAGAACTCGCCGACGACCGAGAGACCGAGACCGAGGCCGTCGCCGCGGTCGGCACCGACGCCGCCCTTCGCCTGATCATGTCCCTACCGCCCGATCAGGCGGAGGCCGTACTACTCCGGGTCGTGCTCGAACTCGACGCCGCCGCCGCCGGCCAGGTGCTCGGCAAGCGCGCCGGCGCGGTGCGCATCGCCGCCCACCGGGGCCTGCGCCGGCTGGGTGACATTCTCGAACGCCGATCCATCACCGGAACGCTCAGGTCAGAGTCGATCATCTCGCCGTGGACCGGTCGAACAGGAGCACCACGATGACCGCACACGGAAGCGGGCCGCGCGCCGGCACCCCCCGCCCGGCCCATCCCGGGCCGGCCCGGCACGCCGCCGAGCAACTGCTGCGCCGTGATCCCGCCGCGCGCGGCCTGTCGCCGCAGCTCGCCGCGCTGCTGGACGCCGCCGCCGCACCCGCGCGCCCCGGTGAGCTGGTCGGCCGTTCCGCTGCGGTGGCCGCGTTCCGCGACGGCCGGCTTCATGCCGCCGCGATACCGGTTCACCGCCGGCGATCCGCGCGCAGCCGGCTGGCCCGCATGCTCGCGCTCAAGACCGCCATCGGGCTGGCCATGGCCACCGGCGGCGTCGCCCTGGCCGCCGCGACCGGCACCCTGCCCGGCACGCCGCGCCTGGCCGAACCGTCCCCCGGCACGCACGCTCCGTCGGTCACGTCCTCACCGGCGGACGACAAGACCGACACTCCCCTGATCGCGCCGGCGGACACCGCCCCGGCCGCGTCGCCGACGAGTTGCCCGACGGCCGACGGCAACACCGGGGCGACCGGGAAGCCACCGGCCGGCGGGCCGACCGCCCGACCGGCACCTCCGCCCCCCGCCCAGCAGCAGCTCAAGATGGCCAGTTGCGTCCCGGCCTCGCCGTCGGTCGCGCCGGCCGGCTCCCCCTCGCCATCCGGGTCGTTCCCGCCTCCCGGCGGCCAGCAGCCGCCCGGTGGGGCCGCGCCGACCGGCGGAGCGGGCGACTGCCGCGACCAGTGCCCGCCGCCGGCGGACCGCGACGACCAGGGACGCCCGCCGGGTCCGCCGCCGGCGATGCCAGCCGGCTGACCCTGCTTCCGGCACCCGGGTCAGGCGGTACCGCCTGACCCGGTCAACGCCCACCGGCCACTCGATAGCCCTGATTTGCCGGAACAGGCGTTCGGCGCGGCGGCACTCGCCGGGCGGGCCGGGACGGTGCGAAAATGCCGAAGACGCATGCGCCAAATCTCAGTGTCCGGTTCGGACGGACGCGGCGGCCAGGCGGGTTCCCATTCGGGATACATTGTCGACTGTCGATGTCTGTAGCGGAGGTACACGCGTCAAAGGGGGCCGTCTTACGCTGCGGTTGGGAAGGGGCGGACCCCCGTACGATCGAAGTGGGGTTGGAGGGTGACTATGTCGCTTGGCCTTGCTGTCGTGGGTTTTGGGTGGATGGGGCGGGTGCACGCGCGGGCTTATGCCCGAGTGCCGCAGCACTATCCGGAAGTGCAACCGCTGGAGTTCGTGGCCGTCGCGGACGACGTTCCCGGGCGGGCTGCGGAGGCGGCGCGGCAATTCGGGTTCGCCTCGCACACCGCGGATTGGCGTGCGCTGGTCGGGGATCCGCGGGTGCAGGCGGTCAGCATCACCGCGCCCAATTTCCTGCATCGGGAGATGGGTGCGGCGTTCGCCGCGGCGGGGCAGCACATCTGGATCGAGAAACCGGTGGGCCTGTCCGCGGCGGACGCTCGGGCTATCGTCGGCGATGTTCAGGTGTCGGTCGGGTTCAACTACCGCAACGCTCCGGCGGTCGAGGCGGCGCGGTTGCTGCTTCGCGGCGGGCGGATCGGCGAGGTCACGCATGCGCGGTTCCGGCTGCTCAGCGACTACGCCGCCGCTCCCGACGGCGCGCTGAGCTGGCGGTTCACCAAAGACCGCGGCGGCAACGGGGTGCTCGGCGATCTCGGTTCGCACGGGGTCGACCTGATCCGGTACCTGCTCGGCGAGATCCACTCACTCGTTGCGGACACCGCAACCTTCGTGCCGTCGCGGCCGCGGCCGCTCGGCGTGACCTCCGGTCATCAGCTCGGCGGCGGTGAGCCCGGGCCGGTGGAGAACGAGGACTACTTCGGCAGCCTGCTGCGGATGGCCTCCGGCGCCCGGGGCGTGCTCGACTGCAGCCGGGTCGCGGTCGCCGAGCAGAACAACTACGGCTTCGAGATCCACGGCACCCACGGCGCACTGTTCTGGGACTTCCGGCGGATGGGCGAGCTCGGCGTGAGCACCGGAACCACCTGTCAGGACCAAGAGGTACGCACGCGGTTCGTCGGACCGCCGGACGGGCAGTTCGCGGCGTTCCAGCCCGGCACCGGCACCCCGATGAGCTACGACGACCTGAAGGTGATCGAGGCATACCGGTTCCTGCGCTCGATCACCGACGGTACCCCGCACGGCGCGACGCTCATCGACGCGATCCGCAGCGCCGAGGCGTTGGACGCGATGACCAGGTCGGTCACGTCGGGCGGCTGGGTGACGCTCGGTTAGAGATAGCGCCGGAACCACTCGACCGCCAGGCGGTCGACCTCAGCGGCGTGCGGAGTCTGCGGTGCGGGCTCGGTGCCCGGTTGGTCGGCCAGGGCGTGGGCCATGCCGGGGATGACCTGCCAGTCCACCGTCGCGCCGCGCTTTTCCAACTCCGGCACGACCTGTCGGACCGGCTCGATGATCGCGTCCACCATGTCGTCCGCGCCGGTGAGGTAACGGATCGCGGCATGGGTGAGGTCGTCGGCCCGGTGCACGAAGTCGACCCGGTCGGCGACGGCGTCCGCCTCGGGCGTCCATACATACTCCACGCCGTAGATGACCGAGAGCGCGTCGATCGTCTCCCGGAACCGCACCACCGGGTTGATGAAGACACCCACGGTGGCCCGCGCCTCGGCCAGCACGAGTTGCCCAGCTGCGCCACCCATCGAACCGCCCATGATGCCGAGCGGCACCCCCGGTTCGATGCCGAGGCGGGCACGCACGGCGGCGTACGCCTCCGGGAATTCCCTGGCCGCGCCCAGTGTGACGTCCCGATGCACGTTGAGCACCGGATCCTGCATGATCAGCCGCCGCAGCTCCTCGGGCCCGCCGGCCGGCAGCCGGGCTCCGCTCATCGGCAGACCGAAATAGATCTTCCAGGCGTCGAGGCCGGTCAGCGGGACGGCAGCGGCAAAGGCGGCTTCGGTACGCGGCGCGTCAAGCATGTGGTAGCCGACGACGACCGGGGCATCGGGGCGGTTCCCTTTCGGCGGGACAGCGAGATAGGGGACGCCGGCGGCCGTTCCGCTGAATTCCATCACGCCACTTTAGACCGGTCCGGCTGCCGCTGGGCCCCGGTTCGCGTACTCCCACAGTCGGTTGAAGTTGACGTCGTTAAGGTCGCGGCCCTCGTCGACGCGGGCCGTAAACGGCCGGGCGGTGGTGGCGGCCGGCGCCCACGGCGTCCCGACGTTGAAACCCGCACCCAGGTAGCTTTCGCGGATCACCAACTGGCCGTTCGGGGTGCTGCCGGGCACGTACCCGGTGGCGCTCGCACCCTGATCCCAGGCCCGGCCCAGGAAGCCGGTCGGTGCGGCGACATAGCCGTCGTCCGCGGTGATCCGCGAGTGGGTGACCAGGAAGCCGTACGGCCAGGCGGGCG
This sequence comes from Actinoplanes sp., assembly GCA_036399635.1. Taxonomy (GTDB): domain Bacteria; phylum Actinomycetota; class Actinomycetes; order Mycobacteriales; family Micromonosporaceae; genus Actinoplanes. The sequence goes on from DASWMR010000482.1 coordinate 4,043, forward strand.
CCGTGTTCGGTGCGAAGATCACGCCGCCGGAGCTCTTGCGGGACGAGACCAGGTGGAAGCGGCAACGGTCGAACACCGCGGCGGCCCGACCGAAGACGAAGTCGGTGTCGCCCTCGATGTAACTGTCCTTGACCGACACCCGGGCGATCCGGGCGACGTCGTCCGCGTTGGTCAGCAGCGTGTCCTGCCGGCTGATCAGCCGCATGTCCTCGAGCTGAGTCCGGTCGGCGTCGGTGCGCAGCGCGAGCGCCTGATGCGTACCACGGTCCACCGTGTCGAGCAGCGTGTTGGTGATCGTCAGACCCTTGAGCTGCAGGTCGGTGCTCTGCGCCCAGACCACGGTCGCGCAGAGCCCGGCGGTGGCGGAGGTCTTGACCGCGCAGGACTGGAACATCGGCCAGGCGGGGTCGCCCTCCGCGTACCGGCCGTCCGGGTTGACCAGCGCGGCCCACGCGGCCGGGGTGATCGTGGCGTCGACGGTGAATTCGAGGCGTACGTCGGCCGGGTCGCCCACGCCGTACAGGGTGACCGGTGGCGAGCCCGCCGGGATGAAGACGGTCCCGGTGTAGGTGCCGGGGAGGATCGCGATGTACCGCCGGATGGTGCCGCCGTCCCGGTAAGCGGCGTCCACCGCGTCCTGGACGGTGGGGAGGCCGCGGCGGCCGCCGACCACGTAGTCGGGGCGTGCCTTGGCGATCGGGCGGGGACGCCACGGGTCGACCGTGGGTGCGGCGTAGAGGCCGGACCAGCGCCAGTAGTTTTCCGGGGTGAACGGGGCCGCCTCGGCTGCGGAGAGGATCGGACGGGTGGGGGTGCCGGGCGCTGTTTGGACGCTCGGTGCCGCCTGCGCCGCCGTCCCAGTCAATGCGGCGACGAGCGCGCCCGCTGCTGCCGTGATCACGCGCATGCCGACTCCTTGGGAAAGCGCTTACCTCGGGTCTGCATCATATGATCGAGAGCCGTCGATTGTCGCGCGCTTCCTTAGCTCGGCGGTTCCGTTCTTCAGCGGTTGAGGCGGTTCCGTTCTTCAGCGGTTGAGGCGGTTGGGGTCGAAGGAAACCCACTTGGTGACGGTGACCTTGCGCTTCTCGTAGTGGTCCTTGACCCAGACCCTGCGGGTTTCGGTGACCGTTCGCTTGGCCTGCCAGGTCCAGACCTTGACGATCCGGCCGTTGGCGAGCGTCGCGACCAGGTTCCGGTAAAACCAGCGGCAGTCGAAGTAGGCAGTCCACGCCGGGCCCGGGTCGCCGTCGACAAGATGGCAGAAGTTGCCGTGCGTCACCGCATACGGGTTGTGATCCGTCGGCCAGGCCACACCGGTGCGATAGACCCCGGCCAGCGCCTGATACCAGTTCCACGACATCTTGGCGAAGCCAAAGTCGTTGGGGTGCAGGCCGTCCCGGATGTCGATCCCCCGGACGGTGCTCTGATCCACCAGGTGCACGCGGTAGCTCTTACCGGCCACAATGCCCGGCACTTTGGCGTTGTAGGCGTCGGTCCGCCGCTGCTGCGCAGCAGTGTTCGCCGACCGGGTACCGGTAATCTTGGCGACGAAGATCTCGGCCGCCGGCGCTGCCTGCAGAATCTGGTCGAGCAGCGCGGACAACCGGCTGGTCGCGCCCACCGCACCCGCAGCCGTACGCATATCGTTGGTGCCGATCTGCAGCAACACAGCATTCGGCTTGTAGGTGGTCAGCCACCTATCGGCCTGCGCGGCGATCTGCGCAATGGTCCAGCCAGAGTGGCCCTCATGGTCGAGGTCGGCACCAGCCGGGCTACCGTTCCGCTGCGAGCCGACGAAGTCCACGCTCACGCTGGCACGCCGCAGCCGATTCTGCAGGTCGACCCGGTACGAGCTCTTGGTCGCCGACCCGATGCCCATCGTGATGGAGTCGCCCAGCGGCATGACCCGAAGCGCGGCAGACTCTGCGGCGGTCTCCGCGACCTCTACGGAAGTTGGAGAGGTGCCGGCCGCCGCGGAAGCCGGAGAGATGCCAGCGAAGACGGTGGCTACGGCGAGGACAGCGCTGACGGCGGCGGTAATCACGCTCGTGATATCGGGCCTGGAGAGGGCGGTACTTAGCGCTGCGCCCCGAAGCTACCGCGGAGGTTGCAAGGCGGTTGCGGGCGCCGGCGTCGCCATCACGTTGTGCAGGCTTAAATTGACTCACGCACCACCGTCGTTTGCAGAAGCCGGCCAAGTTCCTTGACGTCGATGTTGTGCGCAGTCTGCCGGCGTAATTCCTTGCGAGCCGCTTCCAACACGACGTCGGAAAGCAGGACCGACGCCAGCGACTTCGGCGACGTAGCCGCCTTGGCTCGCCACAGGTCATCGATGAGACGGCGCTTGAACGCCTCTTTTGATAAGGGAAACAAGGCGTCGGCCTTGTGTGCCGGACCGCCATCCCCGAGGAGATCTACCTCGAGCGCCAGATCGATGACCACGGGCAGGCCAGCAGTCAGGTGGTAGACCTGCCAGACCTGGCCGTTGGTCAGGACCATCCACTCGACGCCTTCGTTGACGGCGTACATCTCGACCTGCCGCAGATGCTTGGCGTTCAACTTGGTCGCACAGCGCTTCACCTCGATGAAGGCGACGAGTTGTTTGTCGATCCGAACGCCATAGTCAGCGAATTCACCCTTGACCTGGTACTCGGTTGTCAGGTCCTCGTATTTGTCATAGCCAAGTCCGTCACACAGAAAGTCGGTGACCAGGAGGCGGGTGTCGCCTTCGTTCGCGTCGCGAGCAACCAGATCAGTGAGGGGTTTGCCAAATCGACGGACAGCCGCACGAACACGATCGCGCGCATCGGTTTCCCACTTGGGAACAGCGCGCGGTGCAGGCTTACGAGCCTGAATCACCACCGTAGCGTTGTCAATGACTGGTTCAGAGTCCTGACCTGGCACGATTGCCAATTCGTTCATGTAGATCACCGTCCATCGAGGGGTACAAGTACGGTCCCCAACGAGCGCTCATGCCGTAAGCGACGCCGATTGACCGAAAGCATGATCGAGGTGTGACCGATCATCGACTGATGCCTCGTGCTCGAGGTCGGCAGCGGTTCGCCACGTTTGGACTGATGTTGGACCTCGGGGACTCGAGTCC
>DASWMR010000483.1:0-2783 GCA_036399635.1 Actinoplanes sp.
CAGGCCCGGCGGCACCGGCGCGTCGGGGCCGGTCGCGGCCACGTCGATGCGGGCCGCGGGATGACCACGGATGAAATCCTTGCGCACCCCCCACCACGCCGGATCGGCCGCCTCGGAGCCGGTCGCGGCGTCCAGCACGCCGCTGTTCAGCCAGGCGTACCGCTGGTTCTGCGACTGCACCGCGTTGACCGCGCTGAGCACGCCCAGCAGCAGTCCGACACCGACGGCGACGGCGGCGGCGATCAGGGCGAGCCGGACCACCGCCTCGCGGCCCCCGGCCACGGCCAGCCGCAGACCCAGCCGGATCACGACGCCACCGGCGACGTCACGCGCCCGTCCCGGACCATGATCTCCCGGTCCGCGTACGCGGCGATCCGCGCCTCGTGGGTGACCAGCACGACCGTGGTGCCCCGCGCCCGGGCGGCACCGACCAGCAGGTCCATCACCTGTTCGCCGGTGAGCGAGTCGAGCGCGCCGGTCGGCTCGTCGGCGAAGAGCACCTCCGGCCCGGCCACCAGCGCGCGGGCCAGGGCGACGCGCTGGGCCTGACCGCCGGACAGCTCACCGGAGCGACGGCGCTGCAGGCCGTCCAGCCCGAGCCGGTCGAACCACTCGCCGGCCCGGTGGAGCGCGGGCTGCCGGCGTACCCCCGAAAGCAACAACGGAAGCGCGACGTTCTCCGCGGCCGTGAGTTCCGGCACCAGCTGGCCGAACTGGAAGACGAAGCCGAACCGGTCGCGGCGCAGCTCGCTGCGCCCGGCCTCGTCGAGGGTGTCGATCCGTTGGTCGCCCACGTGGATCTCGCCCTGGTCCGGCACGAGAATGCCGGCGAGGCAGTGCAGCAGCGTCGACTTGCCCGACCCGCTGGGCCCCATCACCGCGACGATCTCACCGGGCGTCACCGTCAGGTCGGCACCGCGCAGGGCCGGGGTCGCACCAAACGAGTACGCCACGTCGCGCGCCTCCAAGGCGGCGGTCACGACGGACGCACCCGGGCGCGCAACTGGTCGAGCCGCGCCGCCGTGGTGTCGATCCAGCGCAGGTCGGCCTCCAGGTGGAACAGGCCGTGGTCGGCCAAAAGGCCGTCGACCAGCTCGCCGGCGCGCTTGATCTCGGTGAGCTCGCGCATCCGGGTCAGGTGCGCGCGGCGCTGGCTGTCCAGGTAGTCCTCGGCGGGGCGGCCGAGCATCAGCGCCAGCACCACCTTGGCGAACAGCACGGTCTGCAGGTGCGGCTCGGCGGCGACCGGCTCGGCCAGCCAGGCGTCCACCTCGGTGGCGCCCCGCTCGGTGATCACATAGCGCTTGCGCTCCGGTCCGTCGCCCGGCGCCACCTCGTCCATCACCACCTTGCCGTCCCGGGCGAGGCGGCCCAGGGTCGCGTAGACCTGGCCGAACGGCAGGGACTTGCCCCGGCCGAAGAACGTGTCGTAGTCGCGTTTGAGGTCGTAGCCGTGGCTCGGCTCGCGCTCGAGCAGGCCCAGCAGGGTCAGCGGAACACTCATGGCGGCACCATACCCCGTGGGTATACACCGCGTATATACCCGCAGTGGATGCCATCCTTTCGGACAGCGGCTGCCCACCGAAAGATTCCTCAACGGGCGGGCGCGGGCGCCGATTCTGGCGGTTGCAAACGTGGAGCGGAAGGAGACCGAGATGGTTACTCGCATCGGAGACAGCGACGAGGCGGCCCGGTGGGCTTCGCACATCGCCCGGGTTCACCTGCGGATGGACACCCTCAAGCTCGCCACCGACCTGGCCCGCGGCGCCGACGAGCGGGTGGTCGCCGAGGATCGTGCCGCGGTGCTGGAGAGCCGCGGCCGGGCCGGCTCCCGGCTGGTCGACGTCACGGTCTGACCGCACGGGTCGGACCGCGTCAGCCGCCCGAGCGCATGGCGTGCTGATGGGCGGTGACCGCCTCGGTCATAGCGATCATGAAGCGGCGTACGGTCGCGAGCTCGGCCGTGCTGAACTCGTCGGTGACCTCGTGGCTGCGGGCCGCGAGCGGGCGGAAGAACGCCGAGGCCAGGGCCTGTGCGGGCGCGGCGTAGCGGAGGTGCACGACTCGGCGGTCGCTGCTTTCGCGCGTACGCCGCAGATGCCCGGCCCGTTCCAAGCGGTCGATGACCGCGGTGGTGGCGCCGGATGACAGGCTCAGCGCTTCGCCGAGCCGGCCCGGAGTGAGCGGCTCGTCGCGGCGCTCGGCCCGCATCACGCTGATCAGCGCCTGGAGGTCGGTGGGGTGCAGACCGTGTGTCTGCGCGAAGACGTCGCCGAGCTGCTGCGCGGCGATGCTGTAGTCCTGCATGAGGTCCACCAGCTCGGTTCGCAGCCGTTCCCGCTCGTCCACCGCGTCAGTGTCGCAGATCGCGGTCGGCACCTCGCCGTTCGTCAGCTGCCGCCGGGCGGTCGGCTGTTCGTCAGCTGCCGCTCGGCACCCCGGCGAACGGGATCGCGGTCGGGGCGGCGGTCGCCGGGCCGGCCGGGTGCTTCCAGAGGCCGCGCCGGGCCAGCTCGGGCAGCACGCCCTCGCCGAACCAGTACGCCTCCTCGAGGTGCGGGTAGCCGGACAGGATGAACTCGTCGATGCCGAGCGACGCGTACTCCTGGATCCGGTCGGCCACCTCGGTGTGGCTGCCCACCAGGGCGGTGCCCGCGCCGCCGCGGACCAGGCCGACGCCGGCCCACAGGTTCGGCGAGACCTCGAGGTGGTCCGTCCGTCCGCCGTGCAGCGCGAGCATCCGCGCCTGGCCCTCGGACTGCGACTTGCGCAGCACGGCCTGC
>DASWMR010000484.1:0-6740 GCA_036399635.1 Actinoplanes sp.
GAGGAGCAGTTGCGGCACGAGGTGACCCACGACGTCCTCACCGGCCTCGCCAACCGCGGACTGTTCCGCGAACGCCTGGTCGCGGTCCTGGCCGAGCAGCCGGCCACCGTGCTCGTCGTCGACCTGGACGACTTCAAGACCGTCAACGACTCGCTCGGCCACGAGATCGGCGACCACCTGCTGACCGCGGCGGCTGAGGCGCTGCGGACCGCGGCGGGCGCCGCCGGCCTGCCCGTCCGGCTGGGCGGCGACGAGTTCGCCGTCCTGCTGAGCCGGGGCGACGGCGGCGAGGCGGTGGCCGAGCGCGTGCTGGCCGCGTTCGCCGAGCCGATGAGCGACCACCACCTGCTCGTGCACGCCAGCATCGGCATTGCGACGGCCGCCGCCGGTACCTCCCTGGACCAGGTCCTGCGGGACGCCGACGTCGCCATGTACGCCGCCAAGCAGCGCGGCAAAGCCAACTGGGTGCGCTACCACGAGGGCATGGAACAGCCGGTGCTCGCCCACGCACGGCTCGGCGGTGAGCTGAGCCGGGCACTGGAAGCCGGCGAGTTCCGGGTCGTCTACCAGCCGATCATGACGTTGGCCGACCGCAAGGTGGTCGGTGTCGAGGCCCTGGTGCGCTGGCACCATCCGACCCGCGGCCCGGTGTCGCCCGTCGAGTTCATCCCGGCCGCCGAGGCCACCGGCCTGATCGTGCCGCTCGGCCGGTTCGTGCTGCGCGAGGCGTGCCGGCAGGCCGTTGCCTGGCTCGCCGAGTTCGGCCCGGACGCGCTGCAGAAGGTCGGCCCCAACGTCTCGGTCCGCCAGCTGCACGACCCGGACTTCGTCGCCGACGTGCGCACGGTGCTCACCTCCGAGGGGCTGCCGGCCGACCGGCTGGTGCTGGAACTCACCGAGTCGGCGGTGCTCCGCGGGCCACAGGTGTTGCGGACCCTGCACGAGCTGAACGACATGGGTGTCCGCCTGGCGCTCGACGACTTCGGTACCGGTGAGTCCTCGCTCAGCCTGCTGCGCGCGTTCCCGGCCGCGATCGTCAAGCTCGACAAGAGCTTCGTGGACGGCATCGAAGGGGACGAGCCGGGCACCCGGGCCGCCGAGGCCCGGCAGGCGGTGGCGCGCGCGGTGATCCAGCTCGCCGGGGCGTTCAGGCTGGACACGGTTGCCGAGGGCATCGAAAACCAAGAACAGGCGGCGCGGTTGCAGGCGCTCGGCTACACGCTCGGCCAGGGCTACTACCTGGCCCGGCCGATGACCGCCGAGGATCTGACGCGCCTGTTGGCCACGCAACGCGACCTCGCCGCGGTGTGACACCGCGCGGGCTGCTGCCACCAGCGGAAACCGGCACAAGGACGAGGATTAGGGTACGGCGATGGACACGGCGGACGACGGCACGCGTACGGCCACATCGCTCGCGGCGTGGCTGGCGGCGCTCCAGTTCGCCGATCTGATCGCCGACCGGGCCCAGGCCCGGGTGATCGACGCGGTCGTCGCGTGGGGCGAGGCCCAGGGCTGGCGGGTCTACCGGCGGGCGCCCAGCGTCTTCCCGCTCCCGCCGCCGCTGCACGGCAACTCGGTGCTGGATGTGGCCTGCGCCCGGCCCGGCGCCCAGCCGATCGCCATCGAGGTGGACCGCCTCGACCGGCAGCGCACGGTGGACAAGCTGCTCGCCGAGGCGGCGGCCGGCCGGCTGGCCATCTGGGTGCGCTGGGGAACCGGCCCGTTCGCCGCGCCCCCGCTGCCGGTGCACCAGGTCACCCGGGCGGCGGCGCGCGGCCACGGCACCTGGCACACGGTCGCCGATCTCCCGCCGCCGCGGCACTCGGCCGCACCCATCGACGCGTCCGACCCGCAGGAGTTGCCGTGGAAAGCATGAGCGAAGTGCCAGAACCGAGGTACGAGATGGCCGAGCACCAGATGACCGGGGTACGAGATGACTGAGGCACCCCACCGGCGGGCCTGGCGGGTGACCGAGCCGATCCACGCGATGGTCTACTTCGTCCCGGAGGCACCCGACCGGTACGCGCGGCTCGGAGTGAACGCCCGGGACGGGTACTTCGCCGCCCGCGCCGCCGCGTTCGGGCCGGTCGGCCCCGGCCTGGTCACCGCCACCTTCTACAACTTCAACCCGGCTCTGGTGGCCCGGGCCGTGCCGGCGGTGTGGGCGGCGGTCACCCCGGCCGCGATGATCGAGGCCCGGCTGGACGCGGCGGACGCCGCGCTTACCCGCGGGCTCGGCGCCGAGGTGCTGGCTTCGCCCGAGGTGGCCGAGGCGGCCGCGCTGGCCCGCCGCGCCGCGGAGGCGGCCGGTGCCCGGTCGGAGGGCCGCCCGCTGTTCGCCGCGCACGCCGGCCTGGCCTGGCCGGACCGGCCGCACCTGGTTCTCTGGCACGCCCAGATGCTGCTCCGCGAGTTCCGCGGGGACGGGCACGTCGCGGCGCTGCTCACCGCCGGGGTGAGCGGCCTGGACGCAGTGGTGCTGCATGTCGCGTCGGGTGAGGCGGACGAGCGCTTCCTGCGGATTACCCGGGGCTGGCCGAAAGACACCTGGGCGGCGGCGGCCGAGAGGCTGCGCGAGTGCGGGCTGCTGGATGCCGCGGGTCTCACCGGCGCGGGGCGCGAGCTGCGGGCCCGGGTCGAGGAGGTCACCGACCGGCTGGCCGCACCGGCCTACGACGCGATCGGCACGGACGGCTGCGTGCGGCTGGCCGAGCTGACCCGCCCGCTGAGTCGCACCCTGGTGCAGGCCGGGATGTTGAATCCGGCCCAGCTCGTCGGCGAGCCACGATCGTGAATCCGGCCGCACCCGGCGATCCGGTGGGTCACGCTGGAGAAATGGAGACGAAAAGTGCTGCCCACCCGGCGGCGTGGTGGACCAAGTTTGCCCAGGTCTCCGACCGGTTCGACGCCGCACTGGTGACCGAGAGCCTGAGCGAGCTGATCATCCCGAAGATCGAATCGCCGCTGCTGCGTCGGGAGGCCGAGATCGCCGCCGAGGTGGTGGTCCGACACCTGAACAAGGTCGCCAGCGAGGAGCTGGCCGACCGGGCGGCGAAGGCAACCGCCCGCCTGGTCGCGACAGTCAGCCGGCTCGAGCAGCGATCCACCGCCGACGACACCGGCACCTCCGAGGCGTATGCCCTCTGCCACGTCCTCGAGGGGCGGTACGCCGACGCCGCGGCCGAGGTCGAGCCGGTGGTCGGCACGCTGCCGTTGATGCGGGCGTTCGTGGCCGCGCTTCGCCTGGAACGCTTCGACATGGCGCTGACCCTGCGGCTGCTCAAGGCCGGGCAGCGGCCGGACCTGGCGGTGCAGGCCGGCCTCATGATGGGCAAGTACGGCTGGTGGCCGAACTGGCTGATCAAGCTGGTCACCGAGCGGGCCCTGGCCGGCCAGCTCGACGAGCAGACTATCCAGGCCCTGGACCGGTGTGCCTACGCCGATCTCAGTCCGGCCCAGGCGCGGGTCGCCCGGCGCCTGCTGACCGGCGACCAGATGATGATCGACGCTTCCGCGCACCGGCTGGAGAGCCAGGGCGAGCTCGCCGCCGCGAAACGGCTGCGCGAGGGCGACCTGAGTGCGGTCGCCCTCGCGGCCAGGATCATCCCGATCCACTGAGCTCATCCGATCCACTGAGCCCAAGCCCACCGACGAATAGACGCCCGGGGTCAGGCGCCGCCGGCCTCCAGGGTGACCGTTTGCGGCTGGAACGAGGCGCCGTTGACGTCGACGCCCGCACCCTTGACCGCGGTGATCGCCTGGTTGATGTAGTCGTTGGTGTAGGCCAGGCCCTCCGGCGCCTTCTTCAGCACGGTGTTGCCGGTCTGGTTCTTCGTGGTCAGCGAGAGGTCCACGGTCTGCTTCCAGGCCGCCTCGTCGATCACGCCGATCCCGGCGGGCGCCGGCCAGATCAGCTTGTTCACCTCGGTCATCTGCCAGAGCTGGTGGCTCTTGCCGAGCTTCGCGCCCTTCGCCACCACCAGCTCACGGCACTTCTCCGCGTTGTCCCGGCAGAACGCCCAACCCTTGATCGTGCCGGCCAGGAACTTCACCGTCTGCTGCTGGTATGCCGGATCGCTGAGCTTGGCGGTGTTCGCCCAGACCGCGTCCTGCAGCATCGACGACCCCTCGGTCTTCCAGTCGATGATCGAGAAGTCGGCCGCGGTGTAGAGCTTGCCGGTGGCCGGGTTCTTCGCCTCCAGCAGTTGGGCGTACTCGTTGTAGCTCATCGCCTGGGCCGCGTCGATCTCCTTCTTCAGCAGCGCCTGCATGTCGAACTGCTGCTGCACCAGGGTGACGTCCTTGCCCGGGTCGAGCGCCGCCTTGGTCATCCCGGCGAAGAGCTCGAACTCGTTGCCGAAGCCCCAGTTGCCGACCTTCTTGCCCTTGAGGTCGGCGGCCTTGGTGATCCCACTGTCCTTCCAGGCCACCTGGTAGGTGCCGGAGCGCGCGAAGATCTGAGCGACGTCGGTGATGCCGGCGCCCTGCTCGCGGGAGGCGAGCGCCTTCGGCACCCAGGCGACCGCGTAGTCCGCCTTGCCCTGGGCGAGCACGGTCTGCGGGACGATGTCGACGCCGCCCTCGAGCAGCTGGACGTCGAGGCCCTGCTCTTGGTAGAAGCCCTGGTCCACCGCGGCGATGTAGCCGGCGAACTGGGCCTGGAAGAACCACTGCAGCTGGAGCTTGATCGGGGTGGCCGCCCCGCCGCTGCCGCCCGGGGCGGGCGTCGAGGGCGTGTCGGCGGTGCCGCACGCGGTCAGCAGGAGCGCTGACGAGATCGTGGCCAGAGACAGGCGCAACTTGTTCACGCAAAACCCCTAAGAGATGAGTCGGGTTCGATAAGGCATGGCCAGGCGCTCCACCAGGAGCGTCGATAGGTAGAAGACGAGTCCGAGCAGGCAGGCGCCGACCACGTAGGCCCAGGCACGGGGATAGGCGGTGAACGACGCCGCGGAGGTGATCCGCGAGCCGAGCCCGTCCTGCAGGCCGCCGAAATACTCGGCGACGACAGCAGCGATGACGGCCAGCGACGACGCCTGCCGCAGACCGGTGAAGACATAGGGGAGCGAACCGGGTAGGCGCACCTTCACCGCGAAGGTCCAGCCGCTGGCCGCGTACGTGTGCATGAGCTCCCGGTGGATCGGATGCACCTCGCGCAACCCGCGCAGGGTGTTGAGGAAGACCGGGAAGAACACGATGATGGCGGCCACCAGCCGCCGCGGGATGCTGCTGGTCGACTCGAACATGTTGTTGAGGATCGGGGCGAGCGCGATGATCGGCAGCGCGTTCAGCACCGCGGCGAACGGGATGGAGATCTCGCTCAGCGGCCGGAACCGGCTGGCCGCCATCGCCGCCAGCACCGCCACGATCGCGCCGAGGACCAGGCCGACCAGTGCGTTCCCGCCGCTGGCGAGCCCGGCCTGGACGACGTTGCGGCGCTGCTCGACCAGCTCGGCCCAGATCGCCGACGGGGCGGGTAGGATGAACGGCGCGATTCGGCCGGCGGTCACCGTCAGCTGCCAGGCCACCAACGCGAGCACGCCGACGATCACCGGGGGAGCGGCGGCGCGGGCCCACCTCACGGCGTGCTCTCCGCCGGTACGCCCCGCAGCGCCTGGCGCACCGTGGTGACGTACCCGAAGTACTTCTCGGATTGCCGCACCGCCTCGTCGCGCGGTGGTAGATCGACGTCGATCGCCGCGGTGATCCGCCCCGGCCGGGCCGACATCACCACCACCCGGTTCGACAGGAACACCGCCTCGGAGATGGAGTGCGTGACGAAGACCGTGCTGGTCCGCGTCTTGGCGCAGATGCCCAGCAGCTCCGACTGCAGCCGTTCCCTGGTCATCTCGTCGAGGGCGCCGAACGGCTCGTCCATCAGCAGCAGTGGCGGCTGCACGGCCAGCGCGCGGGCGATCGCGACCCGCTGCTGCATGCCGCCGGAGAGCTGCGCCGGGTAGTGCCCGGCGAAGTCGGCAAGCCCGACCAGGTCGAGCATCTCCTCGGCCCGCGCGGTGCGCTCCGACCTGGCCATGCCGCGCAGTTCCAGCGGTAGCTCCACGTTGCGCCGCACGGTCCGCCACTCGAAGAGGCCGGCCTGCTGGAAGGCGATGCCGTACTCCTGATCGAGCCGGGCCTTCGTGGCCGACTTGCCGGCCACCTCGACCGTGCCCGCCGTGGCCGGGATCAGGTCGGCGATCAGCCGCAGCAGGGTGCTCTTGCCGCACCCGGACGGGCCGATCAGCGACACGAACCGGCCGTCCCCGACGGTCAGGTCGATGTCGGACAGGGCGGTCACCTCGTCGGGCCGGCCCGGGTTGAAGATCTTGCTGACTCCGGAAAGGGAAACCGCGGTCACATCGTCACCACCGAAACGCGTCGTCGGTGCCGCATGAGCGGCAGTTCCAGCAGGCTGACCAGAGCGGCGACGACCAGCCCGAGCAGGGCCGCGCCGAGCATGGCGGTGTAGACCTTCGCGGGGTCCGACGTGGCCTCCCGCGAGTACTCGATGATCAGGCGGCCGATGCCGCCCCGCGTACCGGTGGAGATCTCGCCGACCACCGCGCCCACGACGGCGGCCGCACCGGCCAGCCGGAGGGCCGGGAAGAGGTAGGGCAGCGACGCCGGCAGGCGGAGTTTGGCCAGCGTGCGCCACCAGCCGGCCGCGTAGCTGCGCATCAGCTCGACCCCGGCCGCCTGCGGCGACTGCAGACCGCGCAGCATGCCGACGGCGACGGGGA
>DASWMR010000485.1:0-1684 GCA_036399635.1 Actinoplanes sp.
AAGACCACGCCGCCGCCGAACGCGCGGGAGGCCAGGTCGGGTAGATGGTCGAAGTCCTCCATCAGGCGTCCTCTCGGTTCAGGAAACGACCCTCGGGCCGGTCACCGGTCACCGACCGGCCGCGTAGCCAGGTCGTGCGGACCACCCCGGAGAGCTGCTTGCCCGCGTACGGCGTGACCGGGTTCTTGTGGTGCAGCCGGTGCGGATCGACAACGAACGGTTCGTCCGGATCGAACGCGACCAGGTCAGCGTCCGCGCCCACCGCGATCCGCCCCTTGCCGTGCAGCCCGACGAGATCGGCGGGCCGCCGCGCCATCCAGTCCACCACATCGACGAGCCGGTGGCCCCGAGCACGCGCCGCCGTCCAGATCACCGGCAGGCCGAGCTGCACCGACGCGATCCCACCCCAGGCGGCCGCGAAGTCACCAGTGTCGCGCCGCTTGAGCTCCGGCGTGCACGGCGAGTGGTCACTCACCACGCAGGTGATCAGCCCGTCGGCGAGTGCCCGCCACAGCAGATCGGCGTTGGCTGCGTCCCGGATCGGCGGGCAGCACTTGAACTCGGTGGCGCCGGCCGGGATGAGGTCGGCGTCCAGGGTCAGATAGTGCGGGCAGGTCTCGGCGGTGACGCGTACGCCCGCCGCCCGGGCCGCCGCGATCAGCGGAAGCGCCCCCGCCGCCGAAAGATGCAGGATGTGCACCCGCCCGCCGGTCACCCGGGCCGCCTCGATCGCGGTGGCCACCGCGGCGTGCTCGGCGTCGACCGGCCGGGAGGCGAGAAAGTCGGCGTAGTCGGCCGACGACGGCGACGCGTGCAGATGGTCCGGATCCTCCGCGTGCACCACGAAAAGCGCGTCGACAGCCTGCAGCCCTTCGCTCAGCTCACCGGCCGACACCGGCGGGAACTCGGGCACTCCGGAGTCGGCGAGAAACGCCTTGAACCCGAAGACACCGGCCGCGTGCAACGCTGGCAGCTGACCGAGGTTCCCCGGGATCAGGCCACCCCAAAAACCGACATCTACGTATATTTTATTATATGCCGCCTTTTTCTTGACGCCGAGTGCGTCGATGTCGACGGTGGGCGGCAGGCTGTTCAGCGGCATGTCCACGATCACCGTCACGCCACCGGCGGCCGCGGCCCGCGTCGCGCTGGCGAACCCCTCCCACTCGGTGCGCCCCGGCTCGTTGACGTGCACATGCGTGTCCACCAGCCCCGGCAACAGCGCAAGATCCCCGAGGTCCTGGTCCTCCGCGGCATCAAACTCCGCCCCGTACTCCCCCACCGCCACGATCGTCCCCCCAGCGACGGCAACGGCCGCGGGCCGCTCACCCCCTGCAGCAACGACACGATGCGACCGCAACACGAGCTCGACCATGCCCCGACCCTAGCGACCGATCATGTCAGCGGTGTCTCGTCCACCGACCCCCCCCGTGCGCTCAGCGTGCGCGATAGTGATTGTTGTCAATCTTATTGATTTGTGCTGCGCCGGTGGGTTTGGCTCCACGAGATCGGGTTCGCGGGCCGGCAGGTCAGCCCGGTGTCGCGGCAGAGCCGTTCGGCGCGGGGAGATCGCGGCGGCAGCCGCCGGAGGCGGGGTTCGCGATAGTGCATCCGGTCGCCCCAGATGGCGTATCTGACGCAGTTGAAGTTGGTCTTGCGGACTCGGCGGCACCTGCGCGGACGG
>DASWMR010000486.1:0-1733 GCA_036399635.1 Actinoplanes sp.
CCTCGCTACGGCTCCCGGATCGCGGCGACCGGGTCAGGCGGCGATGAGCGGCCGGACCTCGACCCAGCCGTCGACCACCGGGATCATGCGACCGATCCATACGGCGTGGTCGAAATCCGAAGCCTCGACGATGAAGTACCCGGCGAACGCCCGGTCGCTCTCGATGAGGGACCCGTCGCTGACGACGTTCCCGCGGATGGACACGCCGGTCGATGCGGGACGCGCCGCGTGTCCGGCAACGATCCGGCCGCCCGTCTCGGCGATCTGCTGCGGCAGACGCAGGTGGGTCTCGAGGAAGGTCGGTGAGACCGCCGCCACGGTGTCCGGCACCTCTCGCTCGTACACCAGGATCATGTATTGCGGTAACGGCGACTGGCTCTCGGGCGTACTCACGGCCGCCAACCTATCAACCGCGCGGTCGATACCCCCTGACCGGGCGGATTAGCCGGTGAGCTCTTCGAGCAAGGCGTCGACCAGCCTGGCCGTGCGGTCCTGGTTGTCGTCCAGCGCGAGAATGACCAGGCCGGAGCCCTGGCCGGCGACGCGGACAAGCTGCGCGCTCAGCCCGGCCCAGCCGCCGCCGTGGCGGTAGATGCAGAAACTTCGGCGGGTACGCACACCGATCGCCCACGCATAGTCGAGCCGGGTGCCGTCATCCAGTTGACCGGGGGTGTGCAGGAGCGCCGAGATGCCCAGCTCGTCGTGCTCCAGGGCGGCGTTCCAGCGCAACAGGTCCCGGGCCGTGGACCAGACGCCGCCGTCGCCCAAGGACAACGGCGCCGGAGGGTGCGCGGCGGTCGGCGCGGCTCCGGGCGGGTGTGGTGCCGGGCCGGACCAGTACCGGCTGTCGACCATGCCGAGCGGTTCGAAGATGTGCTCGCGGGCGAACTCCGGCAACGGCCGGCCCGCCGCGCGTTCGACGACGACGGCCAGGCAGATATAGCCGGCGCCGCAATAGCGGAACTCGGTGCCCGGTTCGCTGTCGAGGTGGTCGAGCCGGGTGAGCGCGCGGAGGATCCCGGCGGTGGTGTGGTCGAGCTGCGCACGACGGAGCTCGTCGAAGTCGACGCCCTCGGGCATCCCGCTCGTGTGGTGGATCAGGTGGCGGACGCGCACGGTGGCCGCCCAGGCGGGTAGCTCGGGCATCCACTGTGCCAGGAACGACCCGGTGTCCAGCCGGCACTGACGGACGAGCAGCGCCGCGCACGCCGCGGTGATCTGCTTGGCCAGCGACGCGATGTAGACGATCGTGCCGGCCGTGATCGGCTCGCCGGTCGCTGCCCGCCCGCCGCTCGAGAAGACCGGCGGTGCGCCGCCCCGCTGCACGCCCACCACGACCGGATCCCCCGGGGCGTAGCCGGCCAGCCTCATCAGGGCGGCAATCCGGTCACCAAGCGGCACCGGCCCGGACTCGTGGCTCATGTCCCGGGTGCCGACATCAGGCCCAGCCGTGCCGGCTGCGGCACGGGACCGTCATCGCCGGGTCGGGCGTCGCAGCCACGGGCAGGAGGCGGGCGGTGCACCGCGGCGGGCCGGCGGCCAGCGCCGGGTCGAACGCCAGGCGGCGGCACGGCGCGGCACGCAAGCGGACCGGGAGGCGTACGGCCTCCGGGTCATCGTCGGCGGTCGGTCGCGCTCCGGGCTGTCGCCGCCGGGACCCGCCCGGAAGATGACCGCCGGCTGCAGCTCGGGAAACCGGAGCTTGTCGATTCCCCATGGCCGGGCGGCGAGGC
>DASWMR010000487.1:0-3161 GCA_036399635.1 Actinoplanes sp.
CGCAGCTTTGACTCAAGCAGCCATTCGGTTCGCCCAGGCCGACGGCGCCCGAACAGTCGATCTGACGTCGCGGCCAACACGCGAAGCCGCAAATCGTCTCTACGAGCGGCCCGGCTTCGGTCTGCGGGACTCGAAGGTATACCGACTCGAGAGCAAAGGCTCCGGCCCGCTCTGAGAGGTGCCTGCCTATGGCTTCGACGTCCGCGAGCTTCGGATCACCCTGACGGCGGAAGCATCGGCTACCCGAGGGGACGAGGCGAGCCGGTACGCGGATGGGTCGGTGCCCAGACCTCGACGTGCCCCGCTGACCGGGTGCGGAAGCTCTTGAAGACCGGGTGCGGAAGCCCTTGAAGATCGAGTTGCTCACGATAGGCAGGACGCCGATGGGTCGTATCCGGCCAGCAATAACGGTCTCCAGATCCCAGCGGGGTGTGTTCGCCAAGCGGAAGTTGGTTGCCGAGCCCGGCAGTGCACTCAGCCGGGGCGACCACCCACTGGGCGAGAGTCGCTGACCGCAAACCGGCGCGGTCTATTCGCTTAACCACTCACCAAGGCCGGCCTGCCCGAGGTGTCCCCCTGCGGTAACCACAGCGCGGCAGCCCGACCACCGAGCGAAAGGTGACCACCCCGCCGGCACAGGCAGCCAGCCGCGAGCGACCACCGCGAACCCGCAGCATGCCCCCGCCCGTCCCAGCGTGAGTGAGTCAAACCCCCCAGGCCGCCAGCACAGAAACGACGCTGAGTCAGACGGGCCTCGCCGCGTGGAGAGGGGAGAGCTGGCGGGCGTCAAAGGCAGCGGGAGGTACGGATGGGCCCGGAGTAATTGCTGCGGCGAAAGGGATTTCAGTCGGTGGGCGACTCCGGTGATTAGCCCGATGTTTCGGTTTCGTTCCGATTAGCCTCAACGGTGTGTCGAGCCGCCTGCTGATCATCGGCGGGGCCGCGGGACCGGCCCTGCTCGGCCGTTTCGTCGAGCTCGCCGGCGGCCCGTCGGCCCGGATTGTGGTGATTGCTACCGCTAGTTCGGTGCCGGAGTCGGCCGAGAACGAGCATCGCGAGGCATTTGGCAGGCTCGGCGCCGGGCACGTCGAAGCGCTTCGACTAGGGACCCGCCTCGAAGCCAGCGACCTCCGTGCGGAGGCAGTGCTGCGGGGGGCTACCGGGGTCTTCTTCACCGGTGGGGAGCAGGAGCGGATCACCCGGGTGATCGGCGGTACGGCCACCGACTCGTTGCTGCAGGAGCTGGTGGCGGGCGGCGGGATCGTGCTGGCCGGCACGAGTGCGGGGGCCGCCGCGATGTCCGGCACGATGATCGTGGAGGGGGACGGTGCGGGGGTGCGGCGGTCCAGCGTGCGTACCGGGCCGGGGTTGGAATTTCTGCCGGGTGTGTTGATCGACCAGCATTTCGCCGAGCGGGGACGGCTGAACCGGCTGCTGAGCGCGGTCGCGTTGTATCCACACGAGCTGGGCCTCGGTATCGACGAGGATACCGCCATTCTGACCGACGGCGACTGTTTCGAGGTGCTCGGCAACGGCGCCGTCACCGTTGTGGACGCCGGTTGTGCCACCGACATCCGGGTACCGGGTGACGGCCCGATCGCCCTGTTCGGCGCGCGCATCCATGTGCTGCCCGCGGGTTCCACCTTTCATCTCACCGGGCGCCGGCCGGTCGCCGCCGCCATCACCGCTCAACGGGGAGCAGTCGCATGAAGATCGAAACGGTGCGCCGCCTGCGCGGCCCGAACGTCTACCTCTCCCGGCCGGCGATGGTGGCCCGGATGCGGCTCGACGAGCTGACCGGGCGCGAGACGTCCGAGGTGACCGGCTTCGCCGAGCGGCTGCTGCGTGCGCTGCCGGGCCTAGCCGAGCACCACTGCGCGGCCGGTGCGCCCGGCGGGTTCGTCAGCCGGCTGCGGGGCGGCACCTACTTCGGGCACGTCACCGAGCACGTCTGCATCGAGCTGTCCCTGCTGATCGGGCGGGAGATCAGCTTCGGCCGGACCGTCTCGGCCGGCGAGCCCGGCCGGTACGACGTGATCATCGAGTGCCCGCAGGACGAGCCGGACGGGTCGCGGATTCCGGTGGAGCTGCTGGAGATCGCGGTCGACGTGGTCACCGAGATCGAGGCGGGCAAGACCTTCTCCAGTACGGAGCTGGCCCGCGCGACGCCGGATCAGCCCGGCCCGATCGGTCGGCTCGCCGGGCTGGCCGCGCGCGCCGAGCTGGAGGCGACCGGGCCCAGCACGCGGGCGATCATCGCGGCCGCCCGGCGGCGGGGCATCCCGGTCGAGCGACTCGGCGACGTCAGCCTGGTGCGGCTGGGCTGGGGCAGCCGGCGGCGGCTGGCCTGGGCCGCGATGACCGACCGGACCAGTGGGGTCGGCGTCGACATCGCCGGGGACAAGGAGATCACCCGGCGGTTGTTCGCGGACGCCGGCATCCCGATCCCGGCCGGCGGCGCGGCACGCAGCGTGGCTGAGGCTCTCCGGCTGTTCGCCGAGCTCGGCGGGCCGGTGGTGGTCAAACCCCGGCACGGCCGGCAGGGGCAGCAGGTCGCCCTCGACCTGAGCACCGCCGGGGAGGTGGAGCGGGCCTTCCACGAGGCCGGCTCGGATGTGGTGGTGGAGCGGCAACTGAGCGGCCGGGACTACCGCGTCCTGGTGGTCGGCGGCGAGGCGGTGGCGGCCGCCGAGCGGCACGCCGCGCAGGTCGTCGGGGACGGGCACAGCACCGTCGCCGAGCTGATCGAGCAGACCAACGCCGACCCGCGGCGCGGCACCGGCCACTCCCGGGAGCTCACCCGGATCACCGTCGGCGACGCGACCCTCCGACTGCTCGCCCAGCAGGGTCGCACGCTGACCGGTGTGCCGGAGAGCGGTGCGGAGATCCGGCTGACCGGCGCCGCGAACCTCTCCACCGGGGGTACCGCCACCGACGTCACCGACCGGGTGCACCCGGACGTGACCCGGCTCTGCCTGCGGGTGGCGGCGCTGATCGGTCTCGACATCGCCGGCATCGACCTGCGGCTGCCGGACATCGGCGATCCGCTGCCGCCGGTCGAAGGCGGGCGGGTGACCAGCGGGGTGATCGAGGTGAACGCGGTGCCCGGCCTGCGCATGCACCTCTCGCCGGCCCGGGGGCGCGGCCGCGACGTCGGCGAC
>DASWMR010000488.1:0-11625 GCA_036399635.1 Actinoplanes sp.
TGCCGGGATGTTCGGCATCCTGGTGAACCAGTCGGCGCTGGAGGCGGCCGACGCGGCGCGGCTCTCCGACTCGCGGGCGCTCGCCCTGCACGACGGCGCCCTCGTCCGCCAGTCACAGGTGGACTTCGCCACCGAGCTCGCCGACTTCCTCGACGAGCACACCATCGAACTCGGCAAGAACAACTCCGCGGACCGGCGGGAGCTGAGCACGCTGGTCGCCGAGAGCCCGACCTTCCGGTACGCCGCACTGGTCACCGACCCCAGCGGCGCCGTGCTGACCGCGACCCGGGAGAGCGGGCTACCACCGGCCGCCGACACCGGCTGGGCCCCGCTGCACAAGCTGGTGACCGCGGGGCAGAGTGGCTACTCCTCGGTCATGCGGGTGAACGGGACGTACGTGCAGGCGGTCGCCGTGCCGATCAAGGTCGACGACGACCCCGCCGGGGCGCTGGTCGGCCTCACCGAGGTCGCCGGCACCGCCCTGCAGAAACACGTCGAGTCGCTGAAGGACGACACCCACACGACGATGGTGGTGGACGCCGACGGCACGATCGGCACCACTGACCACCCGGCCGAGATGGGCACGCCGGCCGACCCGGCGATCCGGAGCGCGCTGGCCGGCACCGGGTCGTTCCGGTTCCTGGAGTACACGACGGCGGGCGGCATCGACATGATCGCCGCGATGGTGGGGCTCCCCGGCGGCAGCGCCTACGTGCGGACGCAGACCCTCCGCTCCTTCGACGGCGCGGTGCGCGACCAGACCCGTACCTTGAACCTCGCCCTGGTCGCGATGCTGCTGATCGGCGTGGCGGCGATCGTGACCCTCGGCCTGCGCGCCACGCCGGACCGCAACCAGGGCCGGCACCGCGGACTGGTCTGAGGCGGCACACTGGAGGCCCGGTCCCTCCCAGCTTCCTTCCTGCGCGAACGGCGGTGCGGCGTGTCCCAGATCCTCTCCCGGCGTGATCTCGACTTCCTGCTGTACGAGTGGCTGGACGTGACGGCGCTGACCGCCCGCGAACGGTTCGCCGAGCACTCCCGGGAGACGTTCGACGCGTTCCTCGACGTCTCCGCGCAGATCGCCGAGCGCGACTTCGCCCCGCACAACCGGCGCAACGATCTGGAGGAGCCAACCTTCGACGGCGTACGCGTGCAGGTGATCCCGGAGGTTGCGGCGGCGCTGAAAGTCTTCACCGAGACCGGGTTGATCTCCGGCACGATGGACGCCGAACACGGCGGGCTGCAACTGCCGCAGGTGGTGGCCCGGGCCTGCTTCCTGTGGTTCCAGGCCGCCAACATCGCCACCGCCTCCTACCCGATGCTCACCATGGCGAACGCGAACCTGCTGCTGACGCACGGCACACCGGAGCTGATCGACAGGTTCGCCAAGCCGATGCTCGCCGGCCGGTTCACCGGCACGATGTGCCTCTCCGAACCGCAGGCCGGATCCTCGCTGAGTGACGTGCTGACCCGGGCGACGGTTTTCGGGGACGGCAGCTACCGGGTCAACGGCAGCAAAATGTGGATCTCGGGTGGTGACCACGAGCTGGCCGAGACGATCGTGCACCTGGTGCTCGCCCGGGTGGCCGGCGCCCCGCCCGGGGTGAAGGGCCTGTCGCTGTTCGTCGTGCCCAAGCACCTGGTCGAGGCGGACGGCACGGTCGGCGAGCGCAACGGGGTCGTGCTGGCCGGGCTCAACCACAAGATGGGCTACCGGGGCACCACGAACGCGGTGCTCTCCTTCGACGACGCGACCGGCTATCTCGTCGGCGAGGAAGGACGCGGCCTGGCGTACATGTTCCTGATGATGAACGAGGCCCGGATCGGGGTGGGCGCTGGCGCGGTGGCGCTCGGCTACACCGGATATCTGCACGCCCTCGCGTACGCCCGGGAGCGGTTGCAGGGTCGGCCGGCCGACGCCAAGGACCCGACGGCGGCACCGGTGCCGATCGTCCGGCACCCCGACGTGCGCCGCATGTTGCTGGCCTCCAAGGCGTACGTCGAAGGGGGTCTCGCTCTCGTTCTCTACGCGGCCAAACTCATGGACGAGCCGTCGCCGGAGAACGACCTGCTGCTGGACGTGCTGACGCCCATCGTGAAGGCGTGGCCGTCGCAGTGGTGCCGGCTGGCGAATGATCACGCGGTGCAGGTGCACGGCGGGTACGGCTACACGCGGGAGTATCCGGTCGAGCAGTTCTACCGGGACAACCGCCTCAACTCCATCCATGAAGGCACGGACGGCATCCAGGCCCTGGACCTGCTCGGCCGCAAGGTCGTCATGGCCGGGGGCACCGGGCTGGAGCTGTTGCTGGCCCGCATCCGCGCGACCGCCCAGGCCAGCGATGACCTCGGGGCGCCGGTGCTGGCCGCCTGCGACCGGCTGGCGGCGACCACCGCCCGGCTCTGGGCCGGTCGTAACCCGACGGTGGCGTTGGCCAACGCCTCGGCCTACCTGGACGCCGCCGGCCATCTGGTGATCGCGTGGATGTGGCTGTCCCAGCTCGCGGCCGTCCCCGAGGCCACCGACTCGTTCTATGCGGGTAAGCGGCTCGCGGCGCGCTACTTCATCACCCATGAGTTGCCGCGGATCGGGCCGCTGCTCGACCTGCTCGATTCCGGAGACACCCTGATGGCCGACCTCGACGACGCCTGGCTGGGCTAGGTTGGCGTGATGGCCGCAGCGAGCAAATCCCCGGCGATCGAGGTCGAGGCCGGCGACTTCGAGGTGCGTGTTTCCAACCCGCACCGGGTCTACTTTCCGGAGCTCGGCCTGACAAAGCTCGACCTGGTCAACTACTACCTGGCAGTCGGTGACGGGATCGTCCGGGCGCTGCGCGAGCGGCCATGCATGCTGCACCGCTTCCCGGACGGCCTGGCCGGCGAGAAGGTGCACCAGAAGCGCGTGCCGCATGGGGCGCCACCGTGGCTGGAGACGGTGCGGGTGAAGTTCCCGCGCTACAACCGCCACGCCGACGAACTCTGCGTGACCAAACCGGCCGACGTCATCTGGGCGGTGCAAATGTCGACTGTCGAGTTCCACCCGTGGAACTCCAGGCGCGCCGACACCGAAAAGCCCGACGAGTGGCGGATCGACCTGGACCCGATGCCGGACTGCCCCTACGACCGGGTGAAGCGGGTGGCCGAGGTGGCCCGCGAGGTGCTCGACTCGCTGGGCATCACCGGCTACCCGAAGACCTCCGGCGGTCGCGGCCTGCACATCTACGTGCGGATCCGTCCCGAGTGGGGCTTCGGTGACGTGCGGCGGGCCGCGCTTGCCTTCGCGCGCGAGGTGGAACGCCGGGCGCCGGCCGAGGTGACCACCACCTGGTGGCGGAAGGAACGAGACCCGGCGGCCCTGTTCGTCGACTACAACCAGAACGCCCGCGACCACACGATCGCCAGCGCGTACTCGGTCCGCGGCGTCCCCACCGCGACCGTCTCCACCCCGCTGAACTGGTCCGAGATCCCCGACGCCGACCCGCGCGACTTCACCATCCAAACCGTCCCGGCCCGCTTCGCCAAGCTGGGCGACCTGCACGCCACCATCGACGACCAGGCCTTCTCCCTGGAACCACTTCTGGAGTGGGCCGCCCGCGACGAAAAGGCAGGCCTCGCCGGCCCGGCCGAAACCGACTGACGACCGGGCGTCGGGCGTCGGGCGTCGGGCGTCGGGCGGTCAGGAGTTCAGATAGGCCAGGACGGCCAGGACGCGGCGGTTGTCGTCTTCTGAAGGCGGCAGGCCGAGCTTGGTGAAGATGTTGTTGATGTGCTTGCTCACCGCCTTCTCGGTGATGAACAGCCGGCTAGCGATCGCCGCGTTCGACCGGCCGGTGGCCATCTCGCCCAGCACCTCGCATTCCCGCCCGGTCAGCACGTCGAGCGGCCGGCTGCGGTGCAGCAGTTGGGCCACCACTTCCGGATCCATCACCGTGCCGCCGTCCGCCACCTGGCGGACCATGTCGACGAACTGCGTCACGTCGGACACCCGGTCCTTCAGCAGGTAGCCGACCCCTCCGGCGCGATCAGAGAGCAACTCCCGCGCGTACATCGGCTCGACGTGCTGCGACAGCACCAGGATCGGCATGCCGGGCACCGCTGCCCGAGCCGCGATCGCCCCCTGCAGTCCCTCGTCGGTGAACGTGGGTGGCATCCGCACGTCGACCACCGCCACGTCCGGCTTGCAGTCGAGCAGCATCGGCAGCAGGGCCGGCCCGTTGTCGACCGTGGCCACGACCTCGAAGTCGAACGCCTCGAACAGCCGGGTCAGTCCGTCGCGGAGGAGAGCATGGTCTTCGGCGATAACGACACGCACGG
Organism: Actinoplanes sp.; assembly: GCA_036399635.1. GTDB lineage: Bacteria > Actinomycetota > Actinomycetes > Mycobacteriales > Micromonosporaceae > Actinoplanes. The sequence goes on from DASWMR010000488.1 coordinate 4,315, forward strand.
CAGCTCCATGGTCACAATGGTCGGCCCGCCCGGCGGGCTGGACAGCGTCATAGTCCCATCGAACGCGGCCAGTCGGCGCTCGATGCCGCGCAGCCCGGTCCCCCGGGCAGGATCCGCCCCGCCGTGGCCGTCGTCGCCGACCTCCAGCTGCAACGCATCCCCGGACTGCTTGATGGTGACGAAGGCGAACGTCGCGCCGCTGTGCCGGGTGACGTTGGCCAGCACCTCGGCGACCGCGAAGTAGGCGGCCGACTCCACCGGGGTCTCCAGCGGGCCGGTCAGGTCGGCGTCGACATCCGTCGGAATCGCCAGATGGAACGCAAGCGCCCGAACCGCACCGACCAGACCGCGCTCGGCCAGCACCGGCGGGTGGATCCCGCGGACCAGATGGCGCAACTCGATCAGTGCGGAGGAACTGGACTGCCGGGCCTCGACGAGCAGCTTGCGGGCGGTTTCCGGATCACGCGCGATCATCTCCTCGGCGAGGCCGATCGTCATGCCGAGCGAGACCAGCCTGGCCTGGGCGCCGTCGTGCAGGTCACGCTCGATCCGGCGCAGCTCGGCGGCCTGCGCGTCGATCGCCTCGGCCCGGGTCGCGGTCAGCTGAGTGACCCGGCTCAGCAGGCTGGCGTTGCGGGTCGGTGCCAGCAGGCGCTGGGCGAAGAGGGCGTCGAACCGGCGCAGATGGGGCGCGGCGGCGAGCCCGATCGCCAGGATCAGGGCGCCCTGCGGCAGCGACAGGAAACCCTCCCCGACGCTCTCGATCGGCCAGATCGCGCCGTAGCCGTACCAGGCGCCGCCGAGCCAGACCCACAACGGCAGCAGGACGATGCCCTCGATGCCATAGAGCGGAAGGACCAGCGTGATCAGGCCGAGCACCAAGCCGACCACCGCACCCGGCAGCAACCAGGCGAAATCGCGCCAGGTGGCCGGGTCGGTGACGATCCACTTGAAGCGCCGCCAGCCGGCGGGCCAGGTCGGCGCGGAACCGGACGAGCGAAGTGACCATGGGCAGCAGCACCACACCGAGCCCCCACACCGGGGTGAGCAGGAGCGCCACCACGAAGAACACGAAGAGCGGGATGCTGGCAACGGCGAGCGCGACCGACAACGCCCCGCCGGCCACCGCTCGCAGCCCGTCCCGAATCCAGTCCCGCGTTTCCATGCGTCCCATCCTGGACGGCCGGGGCGGAAAACTCAGTAGTGCTAGCCCTACCTCGCACCGGGGACCTGCCACTCCTGACACCAGATCCACCCTCCGGTTGCCTTGTTCCCATGACCACAACAACAGATCGGCCGCGCACGACGGCCGGGAGCGACTTCGCCGAGTTGAGCCGCCGGATCAATGCGGCCGGCCTGATGCGCCGCCGCCCGGCGTATTACGCGGTACGGCTCAGCCTGGTCTCCGCGGCGCTGGTTCTCGGCTGGTCGGCCTTCTTCCTGATCGGCGCCTCCTGGTGGACTCTGGCCGCCGCGGTCTTCCTCGCGGTGGCGTTCGCCCAGGCTGCCCTGGTGGCCCACGACCTGGCCCACCGGCAGGTGTTCCGCACCAACAAGCCGAGCGCCCGGGCCGGCCTGATCGCCGGCAACCTGGCCGTCGGCATGTCGTACGGCTACTGGATGGACAAGCACACCAAGCACCACGCCAACCCGAACCACGACGATCTCGACCCCGACGTCGGCCCCGGCGTGCTGGTCTGGTCCACCGAGGCCGCGCGGGGGCGGGGCCTGGGCACCCGGTACCAGGCCTATTTCTTCTTCCCGCTGCTCACCCTGCTCGGCGTTTCGTTGACCAAAGACAGCGTCCGCGCGCTACGCGACGGCACCGTCAGGCACCACCGCAGGGCCGAGGTGACACTGCTGGTCCTGCACTTCGCGGCCTATGCGGCGGCACTGTTGCTGGTGCTGAGCCCGCTGCAGGCGCTCGCCTTCCTGGTGGTGCACCAGGCCGTCTTCGGCGTCTACCTGGGCATGACCTTCGCACCCAATCACAAGGGCATGCCGCACCCCGACGGCACCGAGGACTTCCTCCGCAAGCAGGTGCTGACCTCCCGCAACGTGCGCGGTGGGCGGCTGGTCGACGTGGCCCTCGGCGGCCTGAACTACCAGATCGAGCACCACCTCTTCCCCGGCATGCCGTCGGTGAACCTGCCCAAGGCGCAGCCGATCGTGCAGGCCTACTGCGCGGAGATCGGGGTGCCCTACGAGATCACCAGCCTCACCGACTCGTACGCCCAGGCCCTGCGCCATCTGCATGAGGTCGGTGCCGAGCTGCGCGCGCAGCGCGGGTGAGGCGAATGCGTGGAAGCGTGCACGACGTACCCCCGTTTCCCGAACCGTCCGAACGGAGCCCGCCATGGATCTACGCCTGACCGGCAAGGTCGCCGTCGTCACCGGAAGCAGCGCCGGCATCGGCCGGGCGATCGCCCACGGCCTGGCGGCCGAAGGCACGCATCTGGTCTTGTGCGCACGCAACGCGGAGCGACTGACGGCCGTCGCTTCGGAGATCCAAGATGTACGCGTCGTCACCGTCGCCGCCGATCTGACCGCACCCGGCGACTGCGCCCGGGTGGCCGACACCGTGGTCCGGGAGTTCGGCGGCGCCGACATTCTCATCAACAACGCCGGGACCGGCAGCGAGGAGACCATCCTGACCGCGCCCGACTCCCGCTGGCAGCTGTATTGGGACCTGCACGTCATGGCCCCGGTCCGGCTGGCCCGCGCGCTGGCCCCGGCGATGACGGCCCGCGGCGGCGGCGTGATCCTGCACAACGCGTCGATCTGCGCCACCCAGCCGCTCGGCTATGAGCCCATCTACAACGTGACGAAGGCGGCGCTGGTGATGTTCTCCAAGTGCCTGGCGAACGAGCTGATCGGCGACAACATCCGGGTGAACGCGGTCAACCCCGGCCTGGTCATGACCGGCGACTGGGTGAAGACTGCCAAGCTGCTGACCGAGGACACCGGCCAGAGCTGGGAGTCCTACCTGCAGAAGATCGCCGACGACAGCGCCCCGATCGGCCGCTTCGCCACCCCCGAGGAGGTGGCCGACTTCTTCGTCTTCTTATGCTCGCCCCGGGCGTCCTACTCGGTGGGCTCGACCTACTACGTCGACGGCGGCTGGTTGAATGTCACCACCTAGCTCAAGAGGGGCCGGTCATGGAGCCGTCGGAGCTCCGTCGGGCCTAGCCGACTCCGAGCCGCCTTGGCTGGCCAACCCCCCAGCTGACTCGCCCTACAGCACGCCGCCGCGCTCCCGGGCGAAATATCGGTTTTGTCGCTAAACGGAGAGTATTCAGCGCTTCACCCTGGGTAGATGCCTCAAAGTTGTAACAGATGAAGTAGCAAACTCCGGGTGAATTTTTGTAGAGTCCGGGCCCGTGAGTGTCAGCATGCAGGAGATCCGCGAACGCACCTACAAGCCGACCGACGCCTGGTGGACGGTGCTCCTCGTCGACCCGTTGGCCGCCCGGCTCGTTCGGGTCGTTGCGCCCCACCGACAGATCACACCGAACCTGCTCACCTCGATCGCGACCGTGCTCGGGCTCCTCGCCGCGGCCTGCTTCGCGGGGCAGACTCGCTGGTGGCTCGTCGGCGGTGCGGTGCTGTTCCACCTCAGCTTCGTGGTCGACTGCATGGACGGCAAGATCGCCCGACTGAACGGCACCGGGTCACTCTTCGGAGCTTGGTTCGACTTCGTCTTCGACCGGATCCGGGTGTTCATCTGCGCGCTGGCACTGTTCGGCGGGCAGTACGTGCATACCGGCCGGGTTGCGTACCTCTGGCTTCTCGCCGTGGTGATCTTCTTGGACCTCTTCCGGTACCTCAACGGGGCACAAATGACCAAGGTGCGCGCTGAGATGCGGGAAAAGCTGGCTGAGGCACGCGGACCCGAGCTCGACCGGGCCGCCGCCGTGCCCGCCGTCAGCCCCGACCGACCGCTCTCCGCGAAGCGGCGGGTGGGCGCCTTCCTGCGCAGCCGCCGAATCCGCACGCACCTGTTCAGCGGCATCGAGTACGAGATGACGGTCTTCATCGTGGCCCCGCTGACCGGCCTGATCTTCGGAGTGACGGTAGCCGCCGGCGCCCTGCTGCTGCTCTTCGAGACGTGGCTGGTGCTCCGGTTCTACCAGCACACGCAGAGCTTCCCCGGAAACCTGGCCGCCGCGATCGCCGAGCGGGAGGCCCAGATCGAGCCCGCCGCAGCCCTCTAAACGCCCAGCAACGCAGGGGGACCGCTCGCAATCTTGTGACTCCACGCCCACCGACCAACCACCACCAGGTCGTGGAGTACCGGCGGCCACGGCGCTGGAGAACGATGGTGCGGGCAGGTGCCGCCCGCTAGGCGACGCAACGGCAGGCGACGCAGCCGGCGGTCACCGCCGGGGAATCTGCCGCCGATCTGCTCGACGTCTGCGATCTTGGGGCCCGGGCGGGCTAGATTGGCGCGATGCTCCGCCGGCGCCTGCTGTACCTGCTTGCTGTCCTGACGTTGCTGGGGCAGATGGCATTTGCCATGGTCACCACCGCGATGCAGCAGTCGCCGACGATCGATGAGCCGGTCTACGTCGCTGCCGCGGCGGTCTACAGCCAGCAACACAGCCTGCGCCTCAACCCGGAGCATCCGCCGCTCGCCAAACTGGCGATGGCGGTCGGTCTGGCCGCGGACGACGCCCGGATCGACCCGGCCTACCCGGGGAACCAGACGTTGCAGGGGCGGCATCTGCTCTACGAGACCGGCAACAACCCGTTCCGGCTGATGCTGCTCGCCCGACTGCCGATCATTCTGCTCACCCTGCTGTACGGGCTGGTCGTGCTCGGCTTCGGCCGCGACCTGGCGGGGAAGTGGGCGGGGTTGATAGCGCTCGCGCTGTATGCGTTCTCCCCCGATGTGATCGCCCATGGTTCGCTGGCGACCCTCGACGTGCCGGCGGCCGGGTTGTTGCTGACCGCGTTCTGGATGCTGTGGCGGGCACGGGGGCGGCCGTTGCTCTATCTGCCGCTCGCCGGGGTCTCGCTGGGTGCCGCACTGGCGACCCGGATGAGCGCACTGCCAGCCGTGCCGATGGTCCTGCTCCTGGCCCTGCTCGCCGCACCCGTTGCCCTGCTCATCCGACACAAGCGGGAAGACCAGCCGGTGCGTATAGGTGAGCAGAGCAAGACGCCCGACGAGCCGGTGCGTATGAGTGAGCAGAGCAAGACGCCTGACGAGCCGGTACGTATAGGTGAGCAGAGCAAGCGGTTGCGGGGCTTCGGGTTGCGGCTGCTCGGCGGGGTCGCTGTCGGGTTGATCGCGGTGGCCGTGGTGTGGGTGGCCTACCTGGCTGTTGATCCGCGACTGCGCTGGACCACGCCGCCCGAGCTGGCCAACCCCGGCGGGCTGCGGGGGCACGCCGTCGATCTGTTGCCGTTCCCCAAGGCGTACCGGGACGGGGTGTTGATTCAGCTTCGCTTCGAGGACGGGAATTTCAACGGGTTCCTGTTCGGCCGCGCCTACCGCGGATCGCCCTGGTACTACCTGCCGGCGGCACTGCTGATCAAGACGCCGCTCGGGATGCTGGTGCTCTGGCTGGCCGGGACGGTCACCGTGCTGGTCAAGCGAAGGGTGGCGGCGCTCTATCTGCTGGTGCCGGCGGCGGTGTTGATGCTGGTGGCGATGACCGGCTCGCGTGACTTCGGCACCCGCTACGTCATCTTCATGCCGATCTTGGGGGCCGTGGTGGCCGGGGCGGTTGCGCTGATCGGGGCGCGGTGGGCCCGGGTGGGTACGGCGGTGCTGGTCGCGTTTGTCGCGGTCAGTTCGCTGCGGACGTTTCCTTATTATCTGCCGTACTCGAACGAGGCGTTCGGCGGGACGGCTAACACCAGTCGCAATCTGCACGATTCCAACGTTGACTGGGGTCAGGATCTGGCCCGGCTCGGCATCCGGCTGCGGGAGCGCTACCCGGACGAACCGGTGTGGCTGGTCTACAAGGGCAGCGGCGTGCCGGGCTATTACGGTGTCACCGGGCGGAATCCGCTAACCGTGCCGAACGAACAGGTGCAGGGACTACTGGTGGTGTCCGACTCACGAGTGGCGCTGGCCGAGGGAAAGCTCAAGCAGCTCATCGAGTCGAGCACCCCGATCGACGACGTGGGCCACTCGATCACGATCTACCGACGGCCCTGAGACGCATTCGCGGATGGTCGGCGATGGAATTGGACGAGCCGCCCCGGCACCGGAGAATCGGCGACGAGGCGGCTCGGGACTGCGGGCCTGCCGTTGTCAGGCGCTGGTGCAGGCGGAACCGTTCAGGGTGAAGGCCGCCGGCTTGGCAAAGCTTCCGGCGTATGTGCCCTGGAAGCCGAATGACGCATTTCCGCCGACCGGGATGGCGCCGTTCCAGCCGAGGCTGCGGGCGGTGAGAGCGCCGCTGGTGCCGGTCAATGCGGTGTTCCAAGAGCTGGCGACGGTCTGGCCGGCCGGCAGAGTGAAGCCGACCGTCCAATCGTTCAGCGCGGCGGCGCCGGTGTTGGTGACGGTCACCGAGGCGGTGTAGCCGGTGCTCCAGACGTTTGTCGCGTAAGTGATCCGGCAGGCCGCGGTGTTTCCGGCCGGCGTCGTCGGTGCGGTGGTGGCGGGTGCGGTGGTGGCCGGAGTGGTCGGCGGGGTGGTGACGGCCGGGGCGCCGCCGCTGGTGACCGCGGCCGAGAAGTCGGTGACGGCCAGCCCGGCTCCGCCGATCCACGGCTCGAAACCGGCCTGGATGCTGGTCAGGTACCACGAGCTGGTGATCGCCCCGCGGCTCTGCACGTCCTTGATGAAGTCCAGGACGCTGAAGCTCCAGCTCGTGATGGCAGCCGGGGCCACGTACGAGAGCACCGCGTTCGCCCCGTTGCTGCCCTGCCAGACCTCCCAGGTCTTGCCGCCGACGGTAGCGGTGCCGACCACCGAACCGATCGGCTGGATCGAGCCCTGCCGGTTGAACCAGATCATGATTTCCTGCTGGTTCACGCCGTCCTTCTTGGGCGACGGGTCCAGCCAGATGTCGTACGAGGCGTCGTATGTCGCCCCGGACACATAGCTGTAACTGATGCTGCTGGTCGCGCTGGAGATGTCGCTGACCCGGATCGGCAGGTTGGTGCCGGGCGAGCAGTTCGTGTAGTGGCAGCCGACGAAGATGGCCGGGTAGGACACCGGCGCGCCGCTGGTGCTGCCGACGCCCTGCTGGCTGGTGATGCTGAACCCGGTGCCGGTGACGTTGATGCACTGCTCGGCGGTGGTGCCCCAGCGGTTGTTCATCACGACGTACCGGCCGCCGATGGTGGTGG
>DASWMR010000489.1:0-2673 GCA_036399635.1 Actinoplanes sp.
GCCGAGCGGCCGTCCGCCGGTCTGCGCAACCGGCTCGACCTTCTCGCCGCCGGGCTCGCCGCCGGGCTCGCCGCCGGGCTCGCCGCCGGGCTCGCCGCCGGGCGAGATCCGGTAGAGCACACCGTCCTCGGTGCCGGTGAAGACCGCGCCGTCGGCGCCCACCACGACATCCTCGGCGCCGAAGCCGGGCACCGGAATCACTCGAAGTTCCATGTCGGTAGCCCTCTGTCAGTGGAGCCGCCAGACTACCGCTAGGCGGCCAGCGCGGCGTACCGCCCGCCGCCGCGCAGCAGCGCGTCGTGGGTGCCCTCCTCGAGGACCCGGCCGTGGTCGAGGACCACGATCTGGTCGGCGGCGCGCACAGTGGACAGCCGGTGCGCGATGGTCACCGTAGTGCGGCCCCGGGCCAGCCGGTCGAACGCCCGCTGCACGGCCCGCTCGGTCTCGGTGTCGAGCGCGCTGGTCGCCTCGTCGAGCACCAGGATGCGCGGATCACGCAGCAGGGTGCGGGCGATCGCGATGCGCTGCTTCTCGCCGCCGGAGAACCGGTGACCGCGGGAGCCGACCGTGGTGTCGTACCCGTCCGGCAGACTGGCGATCAGGTCGTGGATCTGTGCGGCCCGCGCGGCGTCCTCGACCTCGGCGTCGGTGGCGGTCGGCTTTGCGTACCGCAAGTTCTCCCGCACCGAGGCGTGCAGTAGGTAGGTCTCCTGGCTGACCACGCCGACGATCGAAGCCAGGTCGGCGAGCGGCAGGTCGCGTAGGTCCACGCCGTCGATCAGCACCCGCCCGGCGGACGGGTCGTGCAGCCGGGCGATCAGGCCGGCGATCGTGCTCTTGCCCGACCCGGTCTCGCCGACCAGGGCGAGCGACGACCCGGCGGGCACCTCCAGGGTCACCCCGGCGACGGCGGCGACGGGCGACCCCGGGTACGCGAAGGTGACGTCCTCGAACCGCAGATCGCCGCGTGGCGCGCGGAGGCGTACCGGATGGGTCGGCTCTTGAATGTCGATGGGCAGGTCGAGATATTCGAAGATGCGGGCGAACAGCGCCAGCGACGCGGTCAGCGACACCCCCACGTTGAGCAGGCCCAGCAGCGGCCGGAACAGGCCGGACTGCAGCGCGGTGAAGGCCACCAGCGTGCCGATGCTCATCGAGCCCGAGGTGGCCGGTAGCCCCGCGGCCAGATAGATGACCGCCGGGATGGCGGCGAACAGGATGCTCATCGACGCCATCCGCCAGCGCCCGGCCAGCTCGGAGCGCAGCTCCAGGTCGATCAGCCGGCGGGACGACTCGGTGAACCGCTCGATCAGCGCCGGTGCGGTGCCCATCGTCTTGCTGAGCTGCACGCCCCCGATCGACAGGCCCTCCTCGATGGTGACGTTGAGGTCGGCGAGCTCACGCTGCTTGCGCGCGGTGATGTCGCGCCGCAGCACGGCCACCCGCCGGGTCAGCCAGACGGCCGGCGGCAGCACCACCAGGGTGACCAGCGAAAGCCGCCAGGAGAGAGCAGCCATCGCGACCGCGGTGGCGATGACGGTGGTCAGGTTCGCGGCGATCGAGGTAGCCGTGGAGGTGACCACCGACTCCATACCGCCGATATCGTTGGTGATGCGCGACTGCACCTCGCCGGTGCGCGTGCGGGTGAAGAAGCCGACCGACTGCCGCTGCAGGTGGGTGAAGACCTCGGTGCGCAGCCGGTGCATGACATGCTGGCCGACCGCCGTCGAGATCCAGGTCTGCACGACGCCGAGCACCGCGGTCACGGCGGCCACGGCGATCATGCCGAGGACCAGCCAGATCAGCAGGGTCAGGTCGGCGGTGGGGAGCGCGACGTCGAGGATCTCGCGCAGCAGGAACGGCGAGGCCATCGCGGCGATCGACGAGGCCACGATGATCGCGACAACGGCGGCGAGCCGCCGACGGTGGCCAACGAAGAGGGAGCCGATGCGGCGCAGCGAAACATCTTTCGCCTGCGCTTTCTCGGCGGGGGTCAGGGTGCGGGAGCGGCCTGCGCCGCGTGCGGGGCTTTCCAAGAACAACACCTTCCGGTACGCCTTCTCGCGCGCCGCCGATCTCCAAGGATCGGCTGGGCTTGACATGCTGAGGTTACCTCAACATGAGGGAACAACGCTAATTCCTGATACGGTATTCCGGTGTCCGCTCCGCAAGACTTCGACGACTCGCTGTCGGAGGCGTTCTGGGCAGTCGCCCGCCGCCTGCGACACCGCACCCGGGTCGCGCTCGAGCCGTGGGACCTGTCGCCCTCGCTGGCCCGCGCGATGGGAGTGCTCGCCCGACACGGCGACCAGCGGCTCAGCGTCCTCGCCGACCACTTGCGGATAGCCCCGCGCACCGCCACCGAAGTGGTCGACGACCTGCAGCGCCACGGGCTGGCCGAACGCCGGCCGGACCCGGGGGATCGGCGTGCGGTGCTGGTCACGCTTACCGCTTCGGGCATCCGGGTCAGTGCCGAGATCCAGGCGGCGCGGCGGGCTGAAGGGGAACGGTTCTTCGCCGCCTTGGGGCCGGGCGAGCGGGCCGATCTGGGCCGCATTCTGGGTCTGCTGCGGGACGCGGACGTCCAATAAGGATTCGCCGCCGGTGCCCCTCGCGGCAAGGTCGGGCCATCGGATTGCTTGCGGTGGGACGGTCGGGGGCCGAGGTGACCAA
>DASWMR010000490.1:0-6073 GCA_036399635.1 Actinoplanes sp.
CAGGCCCGCACCAGGGTCGGAGCGCCGGCCTCGGCTACGCGGGAGGCGCCGAGCCGCCGCATCCAGCCCGCCAAACTCTTAGGCCCGCAGGAAGGTGAGGACAGCCAGTACGCGGCGGTGCTCCCGTTCGTGCTGGACCAGTCCGAGCTTGGTGAAGATCGCCGTGACGTGTGCCTCGACGGTCTTGGTCGCCAGGTGCAGGTCGGCGGCGACGGCGGCGTTGGACAGACCTTGGGCCATCAGGGCGAGCACGGTGCGTTCCCGGTCGGTGAGTTCGTCGAGGGGGTCCCGATCGCGCCGCCGGGCTACCAGCCGGGCAACGAGTTCGGGGTCGATGACGGTTTCGCCGCGGGCTACCTTCCGCACGTCGGTGCCGAACGCGGCGAGGTCGGAGACCCGGTCCTTGAGCAGGTAACCCACGCCGCCGTCGAACTCGGTCATGAGCCGCATGGCGTGGTGCACTTCGACGTACTGCGACAGCAGCATCAGGCCCACGCCTGGCGCCGTCGCGCGGATCGCGGCCGCGGTGTCGATGCCCTCGGCCGAGAAGCCGGGCGGCATACGCAAGTCGAGCACGGCGACGTCCGGCGGGTCGACGCGCACGAGGGCGAGCAGCGCCGCACCGTCACCGACCTGCCCGGTCACGGCGAATCCGACGTCATGCAGGACGCGGGCCATGCCTTCGCGGAACAGCACGGCGTCGTCGGCAAGCATCACCCGCACGGGATCACCGTCTTCAGCCGAGTGCCGGCCGGGCCGCTCTCGATCGTCAAGCGGGCGTCGAGCGTCGCGAGCCGGTCGGCGAGTCCCTCCAGTCCGCTGCCCGCCCGCACCGCGGCGCCGCCGGAGCCGTCGTCGGACACCTCGGTGACCAGTCCGGCCCCCACGAGGGCTACCCGGACCGTTACGGCGTCGGCGCCGGAATGCTTGGCGGCGTTCGTCAACCCTTCGCTGACCACGAAGTACGCCGTGGACTCGACTTCGGCCGACAACCGACGGGCCACCGACACGGTCAGCCGCACCGGCAGCGGCGACCGATCGGCGAGGAAGCCGACCGCGGCCTCGAGACCGTCCTGGGTCAGCACGGCCGGGTGCAGCCCTCTCGCCATCTCGCGCAGCTCCGCGGTGGCCTCGAGGAGCTGCCGACGTACGTCGTCGGCCCGGGCCGCGACCTCGGCCACGCCGGCCGCCGTGGCGAGCCGCACCACCCCGCCGAGCTCCATCGCGACTGTCACCAGGCGCTGCTGCGCGCCGTCGTGCAGGTCGCGCTCCAGCCGTCGGCGTGCGGCGTCACCGGCCGCGACCAGGCGCTGGGCGCTGGCCCGCAGCTCCAGCACGAGCCCCGCCTGGGCAGCCAGATCGCCGACCAGGTGCTGCTCGCCGATCGACAGGGTGCCACCTGGAGGTTTCGTCACAGTGATCGCGCCGCGGAACCGGCCATCGTGGCGCACCGGTACGGCCGCCAGATCGGCCAGCATACGAGAACCGGACGGGAGGGCGGTCGTGGTGGGCCAGACGGACACAGCCCGCAGCTCGTCGGCCGGGCCGGTCCAGAGCATCACCTCACGAGCTCCGACGGCGTCGGCGACGGTTGTGCAGATGCTGTCGAGCAGTCCACCGGCAGGGGCGGTGAAATGCGCCGACAGTCGGGCCAGCGCCTCGTAGGGAGTGGCTCGCCGCCCGTATACGACCCGGTCGGCCAGCCGCTGCACGCGCCGGCGCAGCGGCTCGAACGCGACCGCCACCAGACCGGTGGCCAGCAGCGACAGCAGGGTGCCGTACCCGCCGACGAGGCGGCCGACGCCGGTCACCACGACGGCATAGCCTCCGGTCACCAGCGCCGCCATCGCGCCGAAGACCAGCGACTTGTTGAGCACAGGGTCGATGTCGTAGAGGTGGTACCGCAGGATCGCGGCACCGGCTGCCACGGCGAGCAACGGCACCGCCAGCGCGCCGGGAACCGGCGACCCCCACACCGCCAGGCCGAACACCATCACCGCGGCGGACACCGTCGCTGCGTAAAGGAACCACCGCAATTGACGGACCTCGTCGCCGCGGGCCCGCCACACCCGCACCAACACGCAGGACACCCAGGTCAGCTGGAACAGCAGGTAGCCGACCGGCCGAGCGACGCCGTAGAGGGCGTCCGCGGTCGGCAACCCAGGAAGGTCGAACGGATGACCGGCGACCAGGCCGGTGCGGCCGTACTCAACCGGCCACAGCGCCGAGACCATGGAAAGGACGAGGCCCACTGCGGCGAGGACGCCGACGACCGGCACCCATCCACGAGACGGGAGCCGGCCAGTCGGGAAGCACATCACCGCCACGCCGACCAGCACCAGCACCAGCGGGAGCGGCCAAACCCCGAGCCAGCCAATCCAGGAGGCACCCGGCAGCGAGCCCATGTGCAGGCCGTACTGCCGCCCGGCGAACATCAGCGCGTGGGCGGTGCCGACCGCGACGAACAGCCAACCCTCCCGGCTGCCGGGACGGCGACGGACCACATCCAGCCCGACCGCGCTGAACGACGCGGCGATCAGGCCGTTGTGCAGGTTACCGACGTGCAAACCGAGCGCGAAGCCTCCGGCGACCAGCACGGCGGTCGCCGCGCCCACCGCCCAGCGCAGCACCCCTGCCCGGATCACGACTGTATCGTGCCAGCCCAGAAGCGTGATGTGACTAGGGTTAACCCGGTAAAAGTCGAGGGCCGGCCCGGATGCCGGGCCGAGTCGGCGCGACGAACGTGGGAGCCATGACTTCCTCGCCCCTGGGGCGCCTGCTCGCTGCGTCACTCGTCGTCGCGCCCGCCATCTACCTGATCGCCGATCTGTTGTATGCGACCCGCGGCTGGGACGATCCCACCGCCGCCGTGGTCCACGTCCTCGCCGCGGTCGGCTACACGCTCGTCATAGTTCGCCTGGTGACCCTCGGCAGCGGCAGCCTGGCCGCCGTCCTACTCGTGGTCGGCGCGTTCGGCGCGGCCGGCGACATCGCGTACGGATTTAATGCCATCCACGTTTCGCTGGGCGACACCGACCTCGTCGACGCCACCGGCGCCGCCCTGCTGATCAAGCCGCTCGGCCTGTGCTTCCCGCTCACCCTGCTGCTCGGCGCCGCTGTACTGCGAAGGATCGCGCCGACCTGGACCGTCGCGCTCCTCGCAGTGAGCGCGATCGCCTGGCCGGTAGCCCACATCGCCAACATCGGCTGGCTCGCCGTGGCAGTCAACGCCGCGCTCGTCGCCGTGTTCAGCGCCGTCGCTGTCGTCCTCAACCGCACCCCCGACCCGGTCTCGGCCTCAGCCAGCCAGCCTGCGGCATCCACACAACATCCTCATGTGCCGCGTCGAGGGCGGTAATACCTGCACAGGCGGTGACGCACCGTGAGGGATGACTGGCTTCGCTACTCCTGACGGTACGGTTCGTCGGTGGGTGATCGCGTTAGGAGCAGACAGCGCCCGCCGAAGGCGAACGGGCACCGGTTCCACGGAGACCCAGATCGTTTCCACTTACTGGCCGAGTTCATCGGCGAGCGCTTCGGTAACTCAGTCGAGTACGTGGCCGACGTGGCCGGCGGCCAGGGGATGCTGGCGCGGGAACTGCGCAAGCGCATGAACTACCGGGTGGAAGTCGTAGATCCGCGCGGGTGGACGCTGAAAGGTGTCGAGTCACGCGCCGTTCCCTACCTGGCGAAAGACGCCACCTACTACGATCTCGTCGTCGGCCTTCACCCCGACCAGGCGTTACGCGAGGTCGTTCACTCAGCGCTGGGCACAGCAACCGTCATTGTCCCTTGCTGTAACTTCTGGCGAGACGACCAACGACTCGGCCGGAATGCCTTGGCCGAGTCCATCGCGGAATGGTTCAAGCAGAACCACGTCCGCTACGAGAGAGTCGAGTTCGCCTTCAAAGGGCCGCAGAATCTCGGCTTCGTGACGGCGCCTCCGGAAACCGGTTGACAGGCCGGGCGCCGCCGTCACGACCGCTGGGCTTTAACCTCGGCTTCGCTGCGGAGTATGCAGAACTCGTTGCCTTCCGGATCGGCGAGCACGACCCACCCGGTTCCGTCAGGGTTGCGGTGGTCGGCCCCGACAGCCGCACCGAGCTCGGTCAGCCGAGCCAGCTCCGCGTCCCGCGTGCCCTGTGCCGGACGCAGATCGAGATGAATTCTGTTTTTGACCTGCTTGGAGTCCGGCACCTCGATAAAGAGCAGACGGTGCCGCCCGTCAGCGGAGGAAATCAAGCATTCCTCGTGGCCGGGCTCGTTCGGATCGTCGGGGTCCTCGCGGTAGTCCAGGACGGCTTGCCACCAACGGGACAGGGTGTACGCATCGGCGCAGTCCACGGTTGTGTGGGACACGTAGGAGCTCATCACCGGATGATCTCAGGGACGAGGACCGCAGAGCGAGTCGTGTGACGCCGAAGCAAGCGCCCGACTCGGACGAGCGTGCACGCATCTGCGGTGAGATTGTGCCGGCGCTGGACTGGGCTGGGAGCATGGAGAGCTGGATTGCTGGCAGCCCGCTGGTGGAGATCGAGCTCGGGTGACGTCGCGTTCGATGAAGCAGCAATCCTGACGACTTGGCATGAACGACGGACTGCATCGCGCCCGTTGCCCGCGGTGCGGGCTTGCTGTTGGGAAGATATCTTCCTAAGATGGTTCGCATGCCGCCACGCAAACCGGGAACCCTGCTGCCTCTCGAGGCGGAGATACTCACCACCGCCCTGTCGCTGCACCGCGCCGGGCAGGCGACCTTTCACGGCTTCGGCCTCGCGCAGACCATCCGGGAGCAGCGCGAGTCTCGGTCGCTGACCGCGCACGGCACGCTCTACAAGGCCCTGGCCCGGCTCGAGGAGCTCGGGTTCTTCGCCTCCAGTTGGGAGGACGCGCAGGCCGCGGAGGGCCGGCCGCGGCGTCGGCTCTATGAGCTCACGGCTCAGGGCATCCACGTCGCCGAGCGGGCGGGCGTCGATCGGGCTGCCGGCCGAGTGCCGCGACTTGCGCCGGGGCCGGCATGACTGTCCGGCGAGCGACCGCGTTGGTCATGAGCTGGGTGCGCTTCTACACCCGGCATCTGCCGGCGGCCGTCGCCGCGCGACGGGCCGCCGAGATCAGCGCCGACTTACATGACCACATCACGTACGAACAAGCCCGGGGCACCGGCGACCGAGGCATTGCGCTCGGCGTCCTGTCCCGCATGGTTCGCGGCTTCGCCGCCGACGCCTCGTGGCGCAACCGCATCCGCCCCTGGAGGAGAGACATCATGAAATCGTCCGCCACCAAACTCGCCGCCGCGGTGGCTATGGCCGTCGTCGGCGTCCTCGCTGTGCTGTACGGCGGTTACGACGACTCGCCCGGTCTCCAGCTCATCGGCGTCCTGCTGGTCATCGGCGCGCTCACCATCGGCTACCGCACCACCCGCCGCCGCGCCCGCAGCACCAGGCTCTGAAACCTCGTCCAGTGCGTCCACTGCGCGCAGCCGCGCATTCGGAAGGCGGCCACCGTACCTGCCGCGGAAATACTCTTGCTGCCGTTGTTGGGTGAGCCATACCCAATGCCGATCAGCGATCGGTACCGGGTAGGCCGCGGACGACTGCGGTAGCCGCCCGGCGGGCCTTGATCAACGATACGGTGCACGGCGCTGAGGCGCCGGCGCTGAGTACGGACAACAAGGCACGCCATTGTTCTGCCGATGTGAGTGCACAAGAAACCCTGGAGACGTATCCTTTGCGCAACAGCGATTCGGCACGAAGGTGGCAACCTGGCTTTCTACGGCTAGTTGAACTGAAACTGAGAACGAGGTACTCGGGCCGTCAAGAAACATCAGCTATAAGACTGCCACCAGGTCAGCATTCGTTTCTGGAGCTGTTTCTGATGATGAACGAATTAACTCCTCCGGTGATCGTCGATGAACACGGCGATATTCAGCTGTACGCCAACGTTGAAGCTGCTGCGGCCGACGTCGAGGCGATCGACGTCCGCAATGGGGAATACGAGTTCTTCGACAGCGCAGGACGCGTCATCGAGCCGACAATCGACGATGCCACCTCGACTGTGAGGCTGACCGGCCATG
>DASWMR010000491.1:0-2121 GCA_036399635.1 Actinoplanes sp.
TTCGACGATTGTCTTACGGGACCCCTCAGCGTCGCCTGTCTGCCGTGCCGCCCGCCGTGGCGGCACCCCCGCCAGCGCGACCACGCAGCCTGCCGAAGGCGCTGACCGAAGCAAAGGACGACCATGAAGTTCACCGACGGGTACTGGCGCAAGCGTGACGGCTTCGCCGTGCTGCATCCGTCCCAGCTGCGGGACACCGGCGCGGACGCGACATCGCTCACCGCCTACGCCGCCACCCGGCCGGTCCGCGAACGACAGGACACGCTGGACACGCCCGTGATCACCATCCGGATCGAGGCGCCGGCCCCGGACGTGTTGCGGGTGACCGTCAGCCACTTCCTCGGCGCGGCGCCGAAGGGACCGAACTTCGCCATCGCCACCGAGCCGCACCAGGTGACGGTCGGCGACCGCGAGATCACCTCGGGCGCGTTGACCGCCCGGTTCCGCAGCGACGAGTGGGGACTGGACTTCCTCGCCGACGGCCGGCGGCTGACCGGCAGCGGCTGGAAGGGTATCGGCGTGGCCGACACGGTCGACGGCGAGCACTACGTGCACGAGCAGCTCGACCTAGGGGTCGGCGAGGCGGTGTACGGCCTCGGTGAGCGGTTCGGACCGGTGGTCAAGAACGGCCAGACGATCGACATCTGGAACGAGGACGGCGGCACCAGCAGCGAACAGGCGTACAAGAATGTGCCCTTCTATTTCACCAACCGGGGCTACGGCGTGCTCGTCGACCACCCCGGCCGGGTGTCCTTCGAAGTGGCAAGCGAGATGGTGTCGCGCACCCAGTTCAGCGTCGCCGGGCAGAGTCTGTCCTATCTGGTCATCTACGGCCCCACCCCGGCCGACGTGCTGCGCAAGTACACCGCACTGACCGGCCGGCCGGCGCTGCCACCGCAGTGGTCCTTCGGGCTGTGGCTGACCACCTCGTTCACCACGCCGTACGACGAGGCGACCGTCACCAGCTTCGTCGACGGGATGGCCGAGCGGAACCTGCCGTTGAGCGTCTTCCACTTCGACTGCTTCTGGATGCGCGAGTTCCGCTGGTGTGACTTCGAGTGGGACCCGGCGATCTTCCCGGACCCGCCGGGCATGCTGAAGCGCCTTGCCGACCGTGGCCTGCGCACCTGCGTCTGGATCAACCCGTACATCGCGCAGCGGTCGGCCCTGTTCGCCGAGGGCGCCGCGAACGGCTACCTGGTGCGCACGGCCGCCGGCGACGTCTGGCAATGGAACCGCTGGCAGGCCGGCATGGCGCTGGTCGACTTCACCAACCCCGAAGCCCGGGCCTGGTACGCGGGTAAGCTCGCGGCCCTTGTCGACATGGGCGTGGACGCGTTCAAGTCGGACTTCGGCGAGCGGATCCCGACCGACGTGGTCTGGCACGACGGGTCCGACCCGGAGCGGATGCACAACTACTACGCGCAGCTCTACAACGAGGTCGTCTTCGAGGTGCTGCGGGAGAAGCGCGGCGAGGGCGAGGCGGTGCTGTTCGCCCGCTCGGCCACGGTCGGCGGCCAGCAGTTCCCGGTGCACTGGGGCGGCGACAACTCGGCCACCTTCGAGTCGATGGCGGAGAGCCTGCGCGGCGGACTGTCGCTGATGTCGTCCGGCTTCGGCTTCTGGAGTCACGACATCGGCGGCTTCGAGGGCCGCCCCGATCCGGCCGTGTTCAAACGGTGGATCGCGTTCGGCATGCTCTCCTCGCACAGCCGGCTGCACGGCAACCACTCCTACCGGGTGCCGTGGCTGTTCGACGAGGAGTCGGTGGAGGTACTGCGGTCCTTCACGCACCTCAAATACCGCCTGATGCCGTACCTCTTCGGCGCCGCCCGCCAGGCGCACGAAGAAGGCGTCCCGGTGATGCGGCCGATGGTCGTCGGGTTCCCCGGCGACCCCGCCGTGACCCACCTCGACCGGCAGTACCTGCTCGGCGGCGATCTGTTGGTGGCGCCGGTGTTCAGCTACTCCGGCGAGGTCACCTACTACGTCCCGGCCGGGCGGTGGACGCGGTTCGGCACCGGGGAGGTCGTCGAGGGGCCGGCGTGGGTGACCGAGACGCACGGCTTCGACAGCGTGCCGCTGCTGGTGCGGCCGGGTGCGGTGATCCCGATCGGCGCC
>DASWMR010000492.1:0-8997 GCA_036399635.1 Actinoplanes sp.
ACCAGGCACCCGAGGCCCCACCCGGCCGACACGCGGCCCCAGACGGCCCGGCGCTCCTGACCAGGACAGCCGTATCCGCGGGCGCGGGGACGGCAGGCGCGGGAGCGGCAGGCGCGGGAGCGGCAGGCGCGGGGACGGCAGGCGCGGGGACGGCAGGCGCACATACGAGAGGCGCGCACGCGGCAGGTGCACACGCGGCAGACGCTGGCACCGGGGCGACGGATACGGGGGGAGCGGACGCGGGCGCTGTAGGTGCCGTTCGCCCGGCTCAGACTGCGGCAGGGGCCGCGCCGACAACCACCGAATCGCCGAGGAATTCGGCTGGCCCGGGGGATGCCGACGCGCATGCGGATCTCGGCGCAAGCGAGGCTCCCCACCGGCCGAGGCATTCCCACCCGAGCGAGGAACTCGGCGCCGCTGGAGTTTCCGAGGCGACGGCGGAACTCAGCGAGCCTACAAAGGACAGCGCGGGCGTGCAGCCTGGCGAGACGAGCGGGGAACCTGATGAAGGGAGCGCGGCGCCGCGCACCCTCGCAGTCGGGCAAAGCCGTCCGGCCGCACCTCTGCCGGGAAATGCTCGATCGTCTATGAAGGACGCTCCAACCACTGCCCCGCTGGCCGGCACAGAAACCGCAGCCGCGACCACGGAGTCCGAAACCCTAGACCCGACCGTCAGTAAGCCGCCGGGTGGCGGCCCCAAGCACGTCACCCCACAGGACGTCAGCCCAGCGAAGGTCAACCCCCAGGACGTCAACCCCCAGCACGTCAGCCCACAGGACGTCAGCCCACAGGACGTCAGCCCGGAGAGCCACAGTCCGCGGCATTACGACCCCCGGGACGACGGCCCACAGGACGACGGCCCTGAAAATGACGCTTCCCGTCACTCCTACGACGATGGCCGCCAAGACCACGGCTCTGGGAATGCCGGTTCCGACGTCGGCGGCCCGGGGGGTGACGGTCCGCAGGATGACGGCCCCCACGACGACGGTCCCCACACCCGCGGCACTGGGGATGACGGACCGCGGGACGACGACCCGCGGGACGACGACCCGAGGGACGACGGCCCGCACAACGGCGGCCCGGGGGATAACGGCCCGCAGGATGACGACCCGAGGGATGACCGCCCAAGTGGCGCCGGGCCGGAACGCGGCGGTCCTAACGCCGGCGATCCTGATGCTGCCGGCGCGACCGACGCGACCGACGCGACCGACGCGACCGGCGCGACCGGCGCGACCGGCGCGACGACCGCCTATTCGCCCGGCGCCTCGCGTGCGGCAGATCCGGTGCCGGACCACGAGGCTTCGGCGATCGGCACCCCGATCGGCGCGGTCGGCAGCGGTGACGCCGCTACTCCCAGGGAGCAGCGACACACCCACCCCCGACGGGACATCACCGACTTCGAGCAAACGCGCGATCTGAGCGTTCCGGCCGGAATGCCGCCAAGCCAGACCGTCTCCGACCTGGACGCAAACCGCAGCTTCGCCGCCTCCGACCCGGACGCAACCCGCAGCTTCGCCGCCCCTGACTTCAACGCGACGAGCAGCTTTGCTGTCCTGGACCTAGGAGCAACCCGCAGCTTCACCGCACCCGACCCGGACACCACCAGCAGCCTCACCGCACCCGACCCGGACACCACCAGCAGCCTCACCGCACCCGACCCGGGCGCAACCCGCAGCCTCACCGCACCCGACCCGGGCGCAACCCGTAGCTTCACCGACCCGGATACCACCGGCAGCTTTGCCGCCCCCGACCTCGACGTGACCCACAACATCCCGGCCGCCGATGTGGAAGCGGCCCGCCACCGCCGCGCATCCGGACCGGACACGACGCGTCACCCCGCAGCCCACTCGGACACGGCGCGCCGGGCTGCGATCGACCCGCAGCCGGTCCGACCCGACCGCGACCCGGGCCCCGACGCCCGCGCCACAGATACCCCGGCCCCCGGCACGGCGGCCGCGGGCACCCCGGCGGCGGGCATCCCGACCGGCGGCGCCATTCCGCCGCAGGGAGAGCGGAAGGGTCAGCCGCGCATCCCGGCGCAGCGCCGCCCGACCGACCTGAGCCGGGCCGTGGCGCTGCGACGGTCCACCGATGCGAGGCCGGCGCGGCCCGCGTATCCGTCGGACGCCCCCGCCGTTCCGCCCGGCACGCATCATGGGCAGGAGCCCGATGACCGTCGCGCTGTCCCGCAGCGGCGGACCACGGTGGGCATGGTCGGAATCCCGTCCCAGCCGAACCCGGTGACTATCGTCGACGTCCCGTCGCCGCAGGACCCGAGCAGCGACGACATCCCCGCCTGGCGGCCGCGGGAGGGCCTGGGCGACCCGCTTCCCCTGCGCCGCCCCGCCATGCTCGGCGAACAGCCCTACTCGTACCAGCCCCCGCCTCAGCCGCACCCTGCTGCCGAGACCGCTCGGCCGGCTGCGGACCGGGCGCCCATGCCGGGCTATGGCCGGCACCCTCGACCGGCCGACCTCCGCGACCACCTGCGGGAGGCGCGCCCCGCGGACCTGGCGCAGTATGACCGAATCGTCCCGCCCCGCCGCACCATGCCGGCCATCGAGGCTCGCCGCGAAACCCTCGCCCTCGAAGGGCCACCACCCCAAGCGCCGGCGATCGAGGGGCCACCCGGCTCCCCGGCCGCGGGCCAGCCGTACACCGACCATGACCGGCCGCGGCGGCCGGCCACCCTGGCCGAGCTCCCCACAAACCCGACCGCGACCCCGCGCAACCGGCGCAACCACGGCGCCGGCGACGGCGAGCCGTAACGGCCCAGCACGACCAACCACGGCCCAGCACGACCAACCACGGCCTGACGAAATCGGTCAGCGGAAGATCAGGCCGCCGCCGACCTCGAGCACCTGGCCGGTCAGTGCGCCCGAGCCGTCCGAGACCAGCAACCGGACGGTGGCCACCAGATCCCCATCGGGGCGGTCACGTTCACCGCGAACGTCTGCCGCCAATCGTCCAATGGCAGCACCGCGAGGTCGATGTTGGACCCGCGCGGCGTTGTTGATCAGCACGTCGACCGGACCGGCCCGGGACGCCAGCTTGCGCACGGCGTCGGCATCGGCAAGGTCGGCCTCGACCAGTTCGGCGCCGGCTCCGAGATCATCACAAAGGCGGGCGACGCCGTACGCCTCCTCGGCGGCACCCAGGCGATGCAGCAACAGCGTGGTCCCCGGCCGGGACAGGCCCACGGCAATCGCGGCGCCGATCCCCCGCCGCGCACCGGTGATCAGAATGCGCTGACCCATGCCCTCACCTTGAAACCCGCTCGGCGGTTCACCTGGAGGCGCCCGGAACCGCCTGGGGGCGTACCGGAAAAGGCGCACCTCACCCGCCCACCTTGACTTCGACGATGTCCGGCCGGCGGGTCTCGCCGGCCGGCGCAGGTCGGGTCGAGAGCCAGCACCCGACGGCGACCAGCGCGAAGCCCGCCGCCGTGCTCGCGTCGATGCGTTCGTTCAGCAGCAGGACCCCGAGCAGCACGGCGACCACCGGATTGACGTACGTAACCAGGCCGGCCCGGTTCGAGCCGACGAGCCCGATCAGGCCGTAGAAGGCGAGCAGCGCCACCGCGGTGCACAGCACCCCGAGTGCGCCGAGAGACGCCCACGCCTCGACCCGGACGGCCTGGGCCGGCAGGCTCAGTAGCGCGAACGGTGCCAGCACCAGCGTGCTGATCGTGGTGGTCGCGCCGGCCAGCGCCTCGGGTGGGACGTCGCCGGCGGTGCGCTGCACCAGGAACGTGGCCACCGCGTAGCTCGCTGCGGCCAGCAGCACCATGCCCGCACCGAGCAGGCCGAGGCGGTCGCCGGAGAGGTCCAGCCCGACCAGTACCGCCACCCCGGCGAAGCCGAGGACCAGGCCGGTCACCCGGCCGCGGGTCAGCGGTTCGGCACGGGACATCAGCAGCGCGATCACCACCGGTTCGATCGCGATCAGCAGGCCGGTCAGCGAGGACGAGATGTGCGTTTCGCCGTACGTGATCAGCAGGAACGGGCCGACGATGTGCACCACGGCGATCACCGCGACGGCCGGCAACCGACCACGTAGGGCGCCGAGCGTGCCGCGCACCGCCGCGACCGGAAGCAGCACCAGCGCGGCGATGGCGCAGCGGGCGGCCACCACGAAGACCGGCGACAGGTCCTCGATGGCAATCTTGATGAGGAAGTACGGGATGCCCCAGAGCACCGCCACCAGAAGGAACAAAGTCCAGGCTCGTCGATTCACGGTTCGAGCCTGTACGCGTACGGTAGTAAGCGGTAGTAGTGACTTGCTGAACTGGTCATAAGAAAAACTGAGGACCGGGTGGTCTGCATGATCGATGTTCGACGATTGGCCGTTCTCCGGGAGGTCGCCCGGCTGGGCAGCTTCAACCGGGCGGCCACCGAGCTGCGGCTCACCCCGTCCGCGGTCTCCCAGCAGATCAGCGCCCTCGAGCGCGGCCTCGGCACCGCGGTGGTGCGGCGCAGCACCCGCGGCGTCGAGCTCACCGCCGCCGGCCGGGTCCTGGTCGACGCCGGCGGCGCGATCACCGCCGAGCTGGCGAATGCGGAGCGCGAGATCGCGCGGCTGACCTCCGCCGGAACCGAGAGCCTGACCGTGGCCACCTTCACGAGCGGCGGCCAGCGACTGCTGCCGGCCGCGCTGACCCGGTTCGCCGCGGACCACTCCGGGGTCGAGCTGACCGTGCTGGAGAACGAACCCGAGGACAGCCTGCCGCTGGTCCGCACCGGCTCCGCCGACCTGGCACTCGCCTACCATTTCGACGGCCCACCCCCGGTACGCCGCGGCGACCGCTCCGGCCTGATCTGGACCCCGCTGTTGGACGACCCGATGTGGATCGTGCTGCCGGCCGGCCACCCCCTGGCCACCCGTGACGCCGTCTCGATCGCCGAACTGGCCGGCGAACGCTGGGTACACGGCTGCCTGTCGATCATCGACCTGCTGACCCACTACTCGGCGATGGCCGGCTTCGAGATCCGCACCGCATGCAGCGGCACCGACTACGTCTTCGCCCAGTCCCTGGTCCGCGCCGGCGTCGGCATCAGCATGATCCCCCAGGTGGCCCTGACCGCCGACCAGGGCGGCCTGGCCATGGTCCCGCTTACCGCACCGTGCCCATCCCGCTTCATCGGCATAGTCACCGCCCAGAAACGCCAGCGCCCGTTGGCCGAGGCCTTGGTGCACGCCTTGCACGAAACGGTCGAGGCCCTCCCCCAGCCGGCGTAGTGACGAGTCAGGCAAGACGCCCACGCGGATTCGTCCGCGAGATGCGCTGACAAGTGGGCTTCAACCCGACTGGCTCCTGTTCGGGCTGTCCAAGCCGTGGTGCGGGGCGGTGCCAGCGAGTCGCGTGGCGTCCGGCCACGCCATGCGGTACTTGCCAGGAGTTCCGTTGAGGAAGGCGGGATTGCCGCTCGGGGCGGCGGCGATGCCCGTTTCGACCCGGATGCCACCGCAGGCCAGATAGAACATCTGGGCGCGAGTGTTCTGCTGGAGCACCCACAGATGGAGCCCGGGAGAGCCGGCATTGGCCAGAACCGCCCGGGCGGCGTAGGCCATCAGCTCGGTACCGATGCCGGCGCGGTGCTCGGAGTGGTCGACGTGGAGGTTGTCGATGAGACTGCCCCAGCACGGGTCTACGTCGAAGACCACGTGGACGAAGCCGGCCAGACTGCCGGCACGCTCGGCGATGATCGTGGCGGTCCCGGCCGGGCGAGCGAGGCGCGTCGACCACACCGTGCTGCGTTCGCCGAGCAGATCACCGTCGAGATACGTGTCGGCGTAGGCGCCTCGATAGTGCCGCCGCCAACTGTCGGCATGTAGTGCGGCGATGCGACCGGCATCGCCGACTCCTGCGGGGCTGAAGATGACCGGCCCGGCCGGGGCCGCGAAGTGCGGTGCGGAGGAATAGGACACGGCGACAAGCTCCTCGGCTGGCGGCTTGCCGGGCAGGGTTGCACCGGCCAGGTCGTCACCCGGAGCACCCCGCCCGCGAGCGGAGGGTTGCCGGCCAGCAAGCCGGGGCTGTGCGCTGGCACTCATGACCTTCGCTGCGGAATGTACCACCGAGGTGTTCGTCGGCAAACACTGTCCGAACCGTTGTGCAGGCCGAAACCTCAGCGACGAAGCCGGCGACCAACCTATCCGCCGAGCGGGGTGTACGGATTTGCCGCCGAACGCGGATGGGCAGGCGCGACGGCTGGCCCGGGCTGGCCGGATGCGCTTCGTGCTCACCCCGTGCAGGCCGCTGGTCGTCGGCCGGGATGGTGGGCGGGCTAAAGTTCCAGCGTCGGGTTTGGCAGTTGAAGGACGGGATGGATGACGGACAGCGCTGAGACGATCGCCGCGGCTCGGATCGAGTCGGAACGGCCGCATCTCGAGAAGCTGGAGTTCAACCAGCCACGTCGCGGCAATCCCGCCCAGGCGGACCCCAGCCAGGCGAGACTCGATCGAACGAAGCTGTCCCCGGCGGATGTCGACCCAGCGGATGCCAACCAAGCGGATGCCAGCGTGGCGGACGCCGGGCAGACGGGCCAAGGCCGACCCGAGCTAAGCCAGGCGAACGACGGCCAGGCGAATGACGCCCGAGCGAATGACGGCCGGGCGAAAGACGGCCGGGCGAATGACGGCCAGGACGATGGGGCGGGCTATGCGGGACTTGATCCGGCGCGGCTGGCTGTGTGCCTCGCGGTGCTGGCTGAAGTCGAGCGCCTTCCGGTTGAGCACCCCGATGCCGTCCGCGTTCGTCGGGCCACTGCGGGCCTCTTCAAGACGGCCAAGATGCAGCGGCGGCGGGATCGGCGGGATGCCGTTCTTGCTGCTGACCAGGCGGTGACTGCGGCTACCGCGACCGGGGCACCGGGGCGGATTGATGATGAGACGGCCGGCATTCCGCTGGCTAGCAACGCTCGGGGGGCCACGGCGGGGGTGCTGCAGCAGGCCCGCGGGTGTTATGTCTGCAAGCAGCGTTTTACCGTGGTGGACGCGTTCTATCACCAGCTGTGCCCGAGCTGCGCCGCGGCCAACCACGCCAAGCGGGACGCCCGGACCGATCTGACCGGGCGGCGGGCTCTGCTCACCGGGGGGCGCGCCAAGATCGGGATGTACATCGCGCTGCGGCTGCTGCGGGACGGGGCGGATCTGACCATCACGACGCGGTTCCCGCATGATGCGGTGCGCCGGTTCACCGCGATGCCGGACAGCGGCGACTGGTTGCACAGGTTGCGGGTGGTGGGCATTGATCTGCGCGATCCGGCGCAGGTGGTGGCGCTGGCCGACTCCGTCGCCGCGCACGGGCCGCTGGACATTCTCATCAACAACGCGGCACAGACCGTACGGCGTACGCCGGGCTCGTATGCGGCGATCGCCGCCGCCGAGACCGGTGAGTTGCCGGCCGGGCCGCTGCCGGAGCTGGAGTACTTCGGCACCGCCGGTGCGTCGCCCGCGGCCGCGCTGACCACCGGCACCCCTGATCTCACCGCGCAGCAGCTCACCGAGATGGCGCTGACCGCGCGCTCGGTGGCGATCGACGCCGGCGGGCTGGTGCCGGACAGGACGGCGACCAACAGCTGGAGCGACAAGGTGCACGAGGTCGACGCGCTGGAGCTGCTCGAGGTGCAACTGTGCAACGTGACGGCGCCGTTCGTGCTGGTCAGCCGCCTGCGTTCGGCGATGCTCCGGTCGCCGTTTCCGCGCCGGTACGTGGTGAACGTGTCGGCGATGGAGGGGATCTTCACCCGCGGATACAAGGGGCCGGGGCATCCGCACACCAACATGGCGAAGGCCGCGCTGAACATGCTCACCCGCACCAGCGCGGTGGACATGTTCGCCGACGGGATCCTGATGACCAGTGTGGACACCGGTTGGATCACCGATGAGCGCCCGCATCCGACCAAGATGCGGCTGCACGAGGAGGGCTTCCACGCCCCGCTCGACCTGGTCGACGGCGCGGCCCGGGTGTACGACCCGATCGTGCGCGGCGAAGGCGGCGAGGACCTGTACGGCTGTTTCCTGAAGGACTACGCGCCTACGCCGTGGTGACGACCAACGAGCCGCCCAAGGACTACGCGCCTACCCCCGGGGGTTAACGACCAACGAGCCGCACTCCGGCAGGAGTGCGGCTCGTCCGCATAACGATCAGGCTTGACGGCCGTCAGTCGTTGTCGCGGTGACGCCGGTGGTGGTGACGGCGGTCGTTGCCGCGTCCGCGGTCGTGGTCACGGAAACGGTCGCCACGGTGGTGGTCACGGAAGTTGTGCCAGCGGTCGTTGTCCCAGTTGTTCCAGCTACCCCAACTGTCGTAGCTGACTTCCAGAACGAACGCGCCGCCGCCGATCGGCTCGCAGTCGTATTCGTCCCACTGGCCGAACTGCTCGCCGAGCTGCCCGTCCCACTGGCACTCGGTCCAGCTTCCGTAAACGCCGACGTTGCGCTCATAGCTGGCCTGCGACTTACTGGCACTCGCCCCACTCTGGGTGGACGCCTGAGAAGCGCCCGGTGCCGCCATGGCCGGACCAGCGCCGACGGTGAGACCGGCAACCAGACCGATACCGGTCATCGTGAGCATTCGGGTGATTCGGTTCATGTCACACCTTCTCTTGACAAAACGCTATGTCCTGATAGAGGAGATCACGACAACGCATGGTGCCGAGGAGGTTCCCGATCCTGTACCCCGATAGTGTGAAAACGGACACTACCGGTCGGACAATGCCTGGTAGGCGGGCCGGAGCAGATCGACGATCGGGCGACCGTCCTGGGCGAGCGGCGGCGGGTCCAGCTGATCGAGCAGAGCATCCGGCCGCAGAGCAGACCCGGGCCGCCCCTCCGACGGGCTCACCACCAGCGCCCCGGGCGACCCGTCGTCGGTCGTCACCCGTGGTGGCCCGTCGCCGGACGAGAGCGGGCCGCCGGAATCTGAGCCCCGGGAATCGGAGCCCCAGAAGTCAGCCAGGTCAGCCGGGACGGCCGGCGCCGGCGGGGCCGGGG
>DASWMR010000493.1:0-3493 GCA_036399635.1 Actinoplanes sp.
CGGGGTGCCGCGCGGCGCGGCGTGCCCGCCCATGATGCCCACCGGGCCGTGCGGCCACCGCTCCGGCCTCTCCGTCTCTGGCTTCCCCGGGTCTGGCCTCCCCGGGTCTGGCTTCTCAGTTACTGGCCACTCGGATTTTGCCCACGCGGTGAGTGCCTTGCCGAGTGCGTTGTCGATGCCGGCGTCGTGCAGTCGCTGCGCGATCGCCTCGCGGATGTCCGGTGCCGCGCCGCCGTGCTCGACGAAGTGGTCGTAGACCTGCGTGTCGTACATGCCGGCGAAACCGTGCCAGTCGAAGCCGAAGGCCAGATCCTCCGGGGTGTAGAGCGTCGCCGGGTGGGTCGGGTAGGGCTGGGAGTCGAACGGGGGAACAAGGTGCGCGCCCCGGCGGATCAGGTCGATCTCCATCTCGGCGGCGGCCAGCCGGCAGCCGACGAAGAGCGTCCCGCGGACGTCGACCGTGGTGAGATCCGGCGGGTCCAGGTCGAGCCGCAGCCCCAGGATCACCAGGCCGGCCAGCGACCGCTGGGCGAGATGGACGTCGAACTCGGCCCGCGACTCGATCTCGAGGGCGGTGGCGTCGAACGGGATGTCCCCGCCGACCACGGGCTGCAATGGATCACCAGGCATGCCCCGAAGGGTAGCCAGCGCGGCAAACCGGACGGCATCGCTCGATGGGTGGACCGGCTTTCGCATGCGCGGGTCGGCTGCACCCGTGGTTCTGCTTGCCGCGAAGAGGCGCGTCCCGCCGGAATTACTTCCGGTCGGCCCGGTTGAATAGGGTCATGCAGAACCTCCTTCCCGAGCCGCCGGTCACCCTGCTGCCCGCCGACGTCGAAGCCGACAAGGCGCTCGCCGAGGCCGCCGAGACCGGAACAGCCGCCGCCTACAAGGCCGTCGCCGCCGACCACCCGGCCTACAGCGGGGGCTGGGCCGGCCTGGCCGCCGACTCGCTGGCCGCCGGTGAGCCGGTCACCGCCTACGCCTACGCCCGCACCGGCTACCACCGCGGTCTCGACGCGCTGCGCCGCAACGGCTGGAAGGGGCACGGGCCGGTGCCCTGGGCGCACGTGCCCAACCAGGGCTTCCTGCGCTGCCTGCACAGCCTTTCGCTAGCCGCCGCGCAGATCGGTGAGGCCGACGAGGCGGCCCGCTGCGCCCAGTTCCTCCGCGACAGCGACCCCGCCGCGGCCGACGCCCTCTCCTGACCCAGCCGCCACATGCGAAGGGCCGTCCGAGTGGACGGCCCTTCGTCGTTCCCGCGCCTCGAGGTAAGACCGGCGCGGCGGGACGCTAGAGGCCCTCGGCTACGGCTGCGGCGATCTTCAGCCAGGCGTCCTTTGTGTTGGTGGAGAGCTGGCCGTAACGCAGTGGTTCGCCGGAGTCGATCAGCTTCTCGTAGGGTGCCAGCAGTACTGCCCGCGTGCGGGCCGCGAAGTGGCGTTGGATCGCGGGCAGGTCGATGTCCTTGCGGGTCGGTGGCATCGTGACCACGCTCACCGCCTGGCGGACAAGGCGCTGGCGGCCGCTCTGCTCCAGGTGGTCGAGCATCCGCGCGGCTGTCTCGGCCGAGTCGTTCCGGGCGGACATCGTGATCACCAGCTGGTCGGTGGCGTCCATTGCCGCCTGCCAGTTCTGGGCACGTACGTTGTTGCCGGTGTCCACGAAGATCAGTTTGTAGAAACGGCTGACGATCTCGCGGATCTCGGCGAACGCGCCCGCGGTCAACATCTCGCCGGCTGTCGCGGACTCGTCGGACGCGAGCACGTCGAACATGCCTTCGCCCTGCGCGCGTACGTATTGCGACAGGTCGCCGACCCGGCCCTGCGAGCCCCGGAACAGGTGCAGGTCGCGCATCATGTCGCGGACGGTGCGGGCGTGGAAGTCCTGCTGGGCGCGCATGCCCAGGGTGCCCTGAGTCTCGTTGTTGTCCCAGGCCAGCACGTAACCGCCGCGTCTCTGACCGAAGGTCATTGCGAGGAGCAGCACCGCGACGGTCTTGCCGGCGCCGCCCTTCGGGTTGACCACCGTCACCTGGCGCAGGCCGCCGAAGTTGCGCCGGACCATCTCGATGTCCTGCTTGTACTCCACCTCGCGTCGACTCGGGGCCAGCCGGACCAGTCCCATCGTGCCCTTCTTGAGCATCGCCCGGGCGCCCATCGTGGCGGTCGGCTCGGCCGGCTTCGCCATCCGGCGCCGGGCGAACTCCTCCGCGGTCGGAGTGCCGTCGGACACCCACGGCAGGTCCTGGAACGGGTCCACCGAGGGCTGGCCGGGATTCGGCTGCTGTGGTGCGGCGGGTTGGTGCAGCTGCGGGTGCGGCGGGAGGGCGCGAGGGTCCATCGCGGGCGGGTAGGGGCCGGGCATCGGCTGCGCCGGGACCTGCTGCCCGCCGGCCTGCTGCGGCGACGGCGATTGATGCGCGCCGGGTCGGTGGGGAGCGGGTTGGGTGCCCGGCTGCTGTGGCCCGGGCTGGTAGGTGCCGGGCTGCTGCGGCGCGGGTTGGTGAGTGCCGGGTTGCTGCGGCCTGGGCTGGTGGATGCCGGGCAGCTGCGGGACTTGAGACCCCGCGGCCCGGTCGAAGGCGGTCTGATTCTGGCCGGGGTGCGGAGGGCCGGGCTGCGGGTGGCCGGGCTGCGGGTGGCCGGGCTGACTCGGCACCTGGGCAGTGCCGTGGGCGGGCGGCCGGTAGATCGCGCCGTTCGGGGCCTCGGTAGTGGGCGGGTCAGGCCGGTGCGGTGCGACCGAGGACGGCTGCGACCCGGCTGCGGACCCGGGCGTTCTGGCCGAGCCGGGCGCGACGGTCGGGCCGGCAGCGATGCTCCGGCCGGGCGCGTCAGTGCCGGGTTGCGGGGCGGGCCGATGCGGGGGCTGCGACCACGGCGAATCGGGCGCCCGGTGAATGCCGGCGTCGGTCTCACCGGGCTCTGTGGAGATCGGCGCGGCGGAAACGGAACGGACGGAGCCGGGCCCCGCCGGAACCGAGCTGGAGTGACCCGGTGCAGCGGCTGGGCTGGAGTGGCCTGGTGCTGAGGAAACAGGACCGCCGGGGGGTGGAGCGGCAGAAACGCGGCTGATGGCGGCGGTTGCAGCGGAAATAGGGCCGATCGAGCCTGGCGCACCGGAAACGGGGCCGGCCGCCGCGCCCGACACAGGGCTGTTGAATCCGGGCGTCGAGGACTCCGGCCCAGGAGCGCCGGTCGTCGGGGCTGGAACAGGCCCGACGGAGTTCGGCGTGGGCGGGAACGCCCGGCCCGGCTGGCTGGCGGGGACCGGCGCGGCGCCATGAAAGGCCTGCGGAGCGCCACCGGAGATCTGGGCGGATGCGCCACCACTCGGGGCGGATGGCCCGCCGTGGCTCGCGGTGGGTGCGCCGCCGTGGCTTGGAGTAGGGGCGCCGCCGCGACTCGCGGTGGGTGCGCCGCCGTGGCTTGGAGTAGGGGCGCCGCCGCGACTCGCGGTGGGTGCGCCGCCGTGGCTCGGAGTGGGTGCG
>DASWMR010000494.1:0-3601 GCA_036399635.1 Actinoplanes sp.
CGTGTTCGCCACGCTCGTCATCGTGGCCGGGTTCATCAGCACATTGGGCTCCGAGGCCGGGGATTCGGCCCGCAGCCGGCTCGGTCTGATCGCCCCTGCCGCCCCCGGCGGCGGTTGGGACCTCGTCGCCCGCGAGTCCCAGCAGGCCCTCAAGGCCGACGGCATCGTCAACAACGTTCAGGTCGTCAACATCCCCGGGGCGGCCGGGACGATCGGGCTGGGCCAGCTGACCGACATGTCCGGGCAGGGCAACACGTTGATGGTCACCGGCACCGTGATGGTCGGCGGCATCATCGCCAACGACAGCTCCACGACCCTGGCCGACGTCACCCCGATCGCCCGGCTCGCGGAGGACTTCGAGGTCATCGTGGTGCCGGCCGCGTCGCCGCACCAGAACCTGCGCAGCCTGCTCGACGCGTGGAAGGCCGACCCGGCGGGCACCGCGATCGGCGGCGGCTCCAAGGGTGGTACCGACCACCTGCTGGCCGGCATGGTCGCCGGGGCCTACGGCATCGACACCACGAAGCTGAACTACATCGCCTTCTCCGGAGGCGGCGAGGCACTCAACGCGCTGTTGGCCAACACGGTCGCCGCGTCGGTCTCCGGTTACAACGAGTTCGCCGACCAGATCGAGGCCGGCAACGTCCGGGCGCTGGCCGTCGGCACCAGGGACCGGGTCGAGGGCGTCGACGTGCCCAGCCTCGGTGAACAGGACATCGACGTCGAACTGACCAACTGGCGCGGGCTGGTCGGCCCGCCCGGGCTGAGCCCCGAGCAGCGCCAGGTGTTGATCGACATCGTCACCGAGATGCGCAACGGGCCGGCCTGGCAGGACACGATCGCCCGCAACAAGTGGCGGGACAACTTCATCAGCGGCGACGAGTTCGGCGCCTACCTGAAGACCGAGGCCGAGCGCATCGGCGTGATCGCCCAACAGCTCGGGATCGGAGCGTGATGACCACCAGCAGCCCAGCCCCAGCCAGTGACGACACTGCCACCGGCACCACTGACAAGCCGCAACCCTCCGGCATGGCCGAGCTGGTGGTATCGGCGATTCTGGTGGCCGTCGCCGTCTTCCTGATCATCGGCACGGCCACCATGGTCGAACCGCCCAGCGTCCAGCGGCCCGGCCCGGCCTTCTTCCCCGGCATCATCATCGGGTTGCTGCTGATCATGGCCGTGCTGCACACCGTCCAGACGCTGCGCACGGTGCGCGCCCGACGCGCCGGGCTCCTGCAGGACGAACAAGAGGCGCACCTGGACGCCGACGGCGACCCGATCGAGGAGATTCCGCCGGACCCGCCGCGCGGCCGCGAGCCGTGGCCGGCCGGCGCGGTGACCGACTGGCGGGCCGTGTTGACCGTGCTCGGGTCGCTGGTGGCGTTCATGGTGCTGCTGCGCCCGGTCGGCTGGATCGTGGCCGCCGGGGTGCTGTTCTGGGGGGTCGCCTACGCGCTCGGGTCCCGCCGACCGGTCTTCGACGTCTCGGTCGCTCTGGTCATGTCCTCGGTGATCCAGCTGACCTTCGGGTACCTGCTGGGCCTGAACCTGCCGGCCGGCTTCCTCGCGGGGGTGGTGTGAGGTGGACCAGCTCAGCAACCTGATGGAGGGGTTCAGCCTGGCGCTGACCCCGATCAACCTGGTCTGGGTGGTCGTCGGCTGCGTGCTGGGCACGGCGGTCGGCGTGCTGCCCGGGCTGGGGTCGGCGATGGCGGTGGCGCTCCTGCTGCCGGTGACGTTCTCGCTGGACCCGGTCGGTGCGTTCATCATGTTCGCCGGCATCTACTACGGCGGCCTGTTCGGCGACTCCACGACCGCCATCCTGATGAACACCCCCGGCAACTCGACGGCGATCGCATCCACCTTCGAGGGCCATCGGATGGCCAAGCGCGGGCGCGCACCGCAGGCCCTGGCCACGGCCGCGATCGGCGCGTTCACCGGAGGCCTGCTGGCCACCATCCTGGTGGTGTTCTTCGCGCCGGTGCTGGCCGAGCTGGCCACGGTGTTCGGCCCGGCCGAGTACTTCGCGCTGGCCGTCGTCGCCTTCGTGGCCACCGCCGCGGTGGTCGCCGACTCCGTGGTCAAGGGCGTCGCCGCGCTGGCCATCGGGCTGGCGATCGCCCTGGTCGGGGTGGACGCCATCAGCGGCGCCGCGCGCTACACGTTCGGCATCCCGTCGTTGCTCGACGGCATCGACATCGTGGTGATCACGGTCGGGCTGCTGGCCCTGGGCGAGGTGCTGTTCATCGCCTCGCGCATCCACAAGGACCCGGAGGCGACCGCGATGAAGATCAACGGCCGCCCCTACCTGAGCGGGAAGGAGTTCCGGGAGGCGCTGCCGGCATGGCTGCGCGGCTCGGCTTTCGGATTGCCGTTCGGGGCCATCCCCGCGGGCGGGGCCGAGATCCCGACGTTCCTGGCCTTCGGGCTGGAGCGGAACCTGGACCGGCGCCGCGCCGAGCCGCAGTTCGGCACCGGCGCGATCCGCGGCCTCGCCGCGCCGGAGGCGGCGGCCAACGCCACTGCCGGATCGGCGATGGGCTCACTGCTCGCGCTCGGCCTGCCCACGTCC
Organism: Actinoplanes sp.; assembly: GCA_036399635.1. Classification (GTDB taxonomy): domain Bacteria; phylum Actinomycetota; class Actinomycetes; order Mycobacteriales; family Micromonosporaceae; genus Actinoplanes. The sequence continues at coordinate 2,573 of DASWMR010000494.1, forward strand.
GCCACCGCGGCGATCATGCTGGCCGCGTTCCAGCAGTACGGGATGCAACCGGGCCCGCTGCTGTTCGTCCGCAACGGCGAGCTGGTGTGGGCACTGCTGGCCAGCCTGTTCGTCGGCATGATCGTGCTACTGGTGATCAACCTGCCGTTCGCGCCGCTGTGGGCGAAGCTGCTGATGATCCCCAAGCCCTACCTCTACGCGGGCATCACCGTGTTCTCCGCGCTCGGCGTGTACGCCTCCTCCGGGTCGATCTTCGACGTGGCGATGCTGACGGTGATCGGGCTGCTCGGGTTCGCGCTGCGCCGGTTCGGGCTGCCGCTGGCCCCGGTGCTGATCGCCGTGATCCTGGGGCCGCTGGCCGAGACCAGCCTGCGCCGCACCCTGGCGATCAGCGAAGGCGATCCGGGAGCGCTGTTCTCCTCCGGGTTGACCATCACGCTCTACTGTTTGCTGCTACTCGGCCTGGCGTGGGCCGCGTACTCCCGCCTGCGCAACCGCGCACAGGCGGACATCTGATCCGGACAGCTCCGGCACGCTACGTCGTCAACACCTGGATGCCCTTCCACACGCAGAGGACCGCGACGGTGATGTGACCGGCTTTCCATAGCGACGCCGGGAGCAGTGTCCTCCGGGCGAGGACGGCGACGTCGGATCCCGAACCCTTGTCGGTGGGAACGGTCACCGCGTCGATGAGGCCACCGAGGAGCAGCAGCAACACCAGCCCGGCTGCGAACGCCGCCTGCAGTGCCGGTGCACCGTAGATCCCCACGTACGCGGTGAACCCGGCCACGACCAGGACCGCGACGCTCGTCAACTCATCACGGGCCTTGCTCCAGGCGAGGACGAGCAGGGCCACCGCGATCCACAGCAACGGCCATGCCTTTCCGGCATCCAGGAGCACCGCACCACCGAGCCCCGCAAGCGGCGGGGCGGCGTAGCCGGCAAATGCTGTGGGTATGCCGCTCAGCCAACCGACTGGACGGTGGAACTGCGTGGCGGCGCCGTCGTCGTTCGCGTTCAGGTAGAAGT
>DASWMR010000495.1:0-3883 GCA_036399635.1 Actinoplanes sp.
CACTTCAGCGCGCAGTCTACGGCCACCATGGGACACCTGGGCCGGGCCATGCGAAGCGCCGTGGCGCGGGCTCTCGAACCGCCGGCCCGGCTCCTCGTCGGGCAGCACACCTGGCAGGTCCTCGAGTCGGGTAGCCGCGCCCGTGGCTGACCTGGGCCCCGACCCGATCGAGTTGCTGGCCGTCGCCCGGCTTGCCGCCCGGGCCGGCGCCGACGTGGCGATGGCCTGGCGGCAGCAGGCGGACCGGTTGCTGATCGAGGAGAAGCATGGTCCCGCCGATCTGGTCAGCCAGGCCGACCGGGAGACGGAGTCCGCCGTCCACGCCGTGCTGGCCCGCTATCGCCCGGACGACGGCGTCCTCGGCGAGGAACACGGCGAAGTCACCGGCACCAGCGGGGTGCGCTGGATCGTCGACCCGATCGACGGCACCACCAGCTATCTGTATGGCCGGGCGGACTGGGCCGTCAGCGTCGCCGCTGCCACCACCTCCGGTGACCGGCTGCTGGCCGCCGTCGTCGCCGAACCGGTGCTCGGGCGGGTGACCGAGGCCCATGTCGACGGTGGAACGTGGAGCGCCGGCGTGCGCTGCGGGGTGCGCACCGGCGATGATCCGGGCCGGGCGTTGGTCGAGATCAACCTGGGTACGCCGCGGCAGCAGGCCCGGGCCGGGCGGATGGTCGCCGCCCTGCTGCCCCGGGTGCGTGATGTGCGCCGGGGCGGTAGCGCCGCGGCTGCCCTCGCCATGGTGGCCACCGGTCGCGCCGACGCGGCCTGGATCCCGGGGGTCCATTCGTGGGACTGCGCCGCCGGGGTGCTTCTGGTGCAGGAGGCGGGCGGGCTGGTGGGTGACCTGACCACGGTTGTCCCGAAGACCTGGCCGCACGGCGGTGACGTCCTCGCCGCCGGTGAAGGTCTCCGGGAGCCGCTGCGCCGAGCGCTCGCTTCGGCGTACCTTGATCAGCCTTTGACGCCGGAGGCGGATACCGACTCGGTGAAGTAGCGCTGGAAGAAGAGCAGGATCAGCAGCGGGATGATCGCCGTCATGGTCGCCCCGGCGAAGATCGCGCCGAAGTCCACCCCCTGCTGGCCGGCGAATTGGGCAATCGCGACGGGCGCGACCCGCATCGCCGGATCGGGCGCGATCAACAGCGGCCAGAGGTAGGCCTGCCACTGGAACACGAACAGGATCAGGCCGGCGCCGATCAGAGCCGGCTTGGACAGCGGCAGGTAGATGCGCCGGAACACGCCCCACCAGCCGAGGCCGTCGACCCGGGCCGCCTCGGCGAGTTCGATCGGCACGCCCAGGAAGAAGCCGCGCAACAGGAAGACCGCGAACCCGTTGCCGATGCCCGGCAGGATCAGCGCCAAGTAGGAGTTGTCCAGGCTCGCACCCCGGAAGACGGACATGAGCGGGATGGCGATGGCGTCGAAGGGGATCAGGAACGACACCACCATGACGCCGAAGACGACGGCCCGCCCCGGGAAGTTGAGCACGGCGAGGGCGAACGCGGCCATGGCACAGATCGCCAGGCCGCCGACGACGGTACCCACCGTGACCACCGTGGAATTGACCATCGCGCGGCCGAAACCGGTGTCGAACAGCCGCGCGAAGTTGTCCACGGTGAAGTGCCGGGGAAACAGTGTCCACAGCGACACCGGCGAGATGGTCGCGAAAGTCTCCCGCTGCGGCCGCAGAGCGCTTGCCACCGTCCACCAGAGCGGGAGGATGAAGAGCAGGGCGATGAGCGCGCCGAGCGTCGCCAGACCGGGCTGGGAACGCCGCTTGCGGCCGCGAGCGGCCCGGCCGGCGGTCGCCGCCCGATCGGTGACAGGCACAGCGGAGGTGAGCCGGGTGGTGGACATCAGTCACTTCCTCGGGAGATCAGCCGGAATTGGATCAGCACGATGGCCAGGGCGATCATCACGACGATCACCGTTCCCGCCGCGGCGGCCCCGATGTCGGCCTGGTTGTAGGCGCGGTCGAAGACGTTGTTCATGATCAGATCGGTACGGCCGTCGGGGCCGCCGTTGGTCAGGATGTTCACCGGCGCGAACACGAGCAGGTTGGAGATCGTGTCGGCCACCAGGACGAAGGTGATCTGCCGGGACAGCTGCGGCACGGTCACGTGCCGGAACCTCGTCCACCGCCCCGCCCCGTCGAGCGAGGCGGCCTCGTAGAGGACCGGATCGATCTCCTTGAGCCCGGCGATCAGGAACATCATCCAGTACCCGACGCCGATCCACGAGACGACCAGAACGATCGAGGGCAGGGCCTGACCGGGTGAGGTGAGGAAGCCCTGGGGCGCGATGCCGAGCTTGGCCAGGACGCCGTTGAGCGGTCCGTCGGGCCGGAACCCGACCGCCCAGATGACCGCCGACACGCTCTGCGGAATGGCGACCGGCAGGAAGACCAGCGTACGCATCAGCCCGATGCCCCGGATCCGCTCGTTGAAGATCACTGCCAGTACGAGCGAGACCAGGATCTGCAGCGGGTTGACCACCAGCCCGAACAACGCGGTGATCTTGAGAGAGTTGAGGAAGATGGGATCGCTCAGCAGGGTACGGAACTGCTCAAGCCCCACCCAGTGGGTCGGCTCCACACCCAGCGGACTGCTGTGCAGGCTGTCCCAGAAAGCCCGGGCCGTCGGCCAGAGCCGCAGCAGCACCGCGGCGAGCACGGCCGGCAGCAGAAAGGTCAGTGCCACCGGAAGATCGCCGAGCCGGCGCCGCTTGGTGGCGGTGGTGGCGGTGGTGGCGGTGGTGGTGGCGGCGGTGGCGGTGGCGGTGGGTCGGATACTCACCGGAGTCCCTACTTGCCGTACTTGGCGAGGGCGCGGTCCAGCTCACCGCTCGCCTGCTGAAGACGGGCGGACGGGTCGGTGCCGTTGCGGATGTCGGCGAACGCCTTGTTCATCACCGACTCGAAGTCGACGTATCCGACGCTGATCGGGCGCGACACCGAGGTGCTGGCGAGCGCGTACCGGATGATCTCGGCGATCTGGGCGTAGCGCGCGCCTTTGGCCTTCAGGTCGCTGAGGTACTTGTCGAACGCCTGCTTCTGCACCGGGATGTTGTTGCTGGTGGTCAGGGTCGCCCCGGTCGGGTCGATGGTCATGTAGCTGAGGAACTTGCGGGCAGCGTCCTTGTTGTCGGAGAACGGGCTGATGCCGGTCGACCAGGAGTCGGTGGAGGTGGCGGCCTTGCCCTGGGCGAACCGGGGGAACGCCGCGACGCCGTAGTCGACGGCCTTGTCCTTGTCGAACGCGGCGGCGTTCCACGGCCCGCCGGCGAAGAACGTGGTGCCGCCGGACGCGAACAACGCCGGGGTCTGCTCGGGGGCGATCCCGCGGGGAGCCACCCCGTCCGCGAAGATGCTGTGGTACCAGCTGAACGCCTGCGTCCAGCCTGGGTTGGTGACGTCGGGCTGCAGCAGTTGCTCGCCGGTCAGCCCCGGCCCTCCACCCAGCGAGGCGGGTAGCGGCTCCAGCTGATAGTAGCGATCCACCTGGTCGAAGATCAGGCCGTACTTCGCGCCCGCGCCCTGTGTCTTCTTGCCGTCGGCGGCGACCTGCTCCCAGGTGGTCGGGGCGGCCGGATCACTGCTGGGTGCCTTGACGTTCGCCTTGGCCAGCAGGGACTTGTTGAAGTAGAGCAATTGACTCGAGGTCCAGCGCGGCATCGCGTACTGCTTGCCCTGATAGTTAGTGATCTTGAGAGCGTTCGGGTCGATCTTGTCGGCGGCCTGTTGACGCAGGTCGTCCAGCGGCTCCAGGAAGCCGCGCGCGGCGAACGCGGCCAGCCGCGGCTCGTCGACGTCGTACAGGTCGATATCCGCGTCCTTGGCGCCCAGCCGGGACTGCACCGTCGAGTTCAGATCGTCGAA